>NZ_JAEQCF010000136.1:0-10063 GCF_020738625.1 Microcoleus sp. PH2017_09_SFU_O_A | reverse complement strand
TCGGGTAGATTAAGCAGTCTGTCAAGATGAAGATCCATACGGTAGAAATCAATTAGTAGTATCTCATTATACACTTTTCACCAAAAAGCCAGAAGAGCCCGAAATACACAGTAATCTTCGCTATCGAGGTTAACAGCAGCAAAAGCCCGCTTGAGCCGTTTTCGCAAAAGTTCACCGCGCGGAAAAATAAACTGAGCTTGCGGAACGTGGCGGGCAATTTCTGCTAAAATAAAATCATATTGCGGTAAGTATTTGAAAGGAGCTTGGCAGCAAAAGTAAATTATTGCATCTTCTCGCAGGTCAAAATCTAAGCGACTGTTGTTTAATTCTCCCACGAGTGGTTTTGGGTAGGAAACCCCAATATTAGGCAACTTAACTAAGGTTTCTGAGTAATGCAATTGTGCATTTTCCGGTTCCATCAATTGGCTGGAAATAAAATAGTCAACTGTGGGTAAACCAGAGGTTACAGGATGTCCCCACGCCGAACATTGCACGGGTGCGAGGCGCAAAGCTGCTATTTGGACAGTTGGTGCATCCATCCCAATTTCCGGGAAGACAAGAATGTGCAATTTGTCATCAATAATTTGTTGGCATACAGCTTCTAAGTTGTGAGGAATGTGGCGGAATACATGGCTGTATTCGCGAAATTGTTCTGTAATTAGATCGGGTTCGTTACCCGTGTAGTAACAGTAAATTTCTATTTTTTTCGTATCGGCATAGCGCAACCAGCCGGTCAACCATAAAGTGCCGCTGTAAGAATGCAAGTAACTAGAAACATAACCGACTCTAATTTTACCATTTTCCGGCAGCGGAGGCATCTGTCGCGGTTCCACCCACTGGGGATAGTTCGCCGCCATAATTTGATGCACTAAATTGGCATATTTTGATTGGGATTCCACAACATTGTGGGCTTGATAGGCTAGGTAGAAATTAGTGAAACTCTGCAAGCCGAAAAAAGCATTTATTTTTTCTTGTGGAGTTTTCAAAGATGTTTGCTGAATCAAGCTTTCTAATTCTCTGACAAATCTCTTCCGGTAAGTTTGAATTTCACGTAAACTATTGTAAACAATTGGCAATGTCAAGTGGCTAAAAAGTTTAAAGACGTATTCATTCGGGAGAATTTCTACGGCTATTTCTGCATTTGAAATAGCTTTTTTTGTTTGTCCGCTCTGCTGACAAATTTTGATTAGTTCAAAGTGCAGTTGTCCGGCTGTCTGGTAATAGCGAAGCCCGTGCTCAAGGATTGCGATAGCTGCTGAGATTTGATTAATTCTTCGCCAGCAATCGCTGAAGTTCAAAAATAGTGCTACATCTCCTACCTGGAATTGCGAAAATCTTTGATACTGCTTAATAGCTTCTTCATATCTTCCTTGATAGTAGAGTGTGTTAGCCAAATTCAGGGCCATTGATGCTGGTGATTCCAGCGTTATATGGCTAAGTCTATCCTGTTCCAATAATGGGATAATTTCTGCGCCGGACAAGGCTAGTGCTATTTGATTTTCCGCAGTCAACTTAATTCTATATTGAATTTGTGGCAGAAGAGTTTGCCACTGGCTTTGAGTGAGGTTTTCTAATAAAATAATTTCCGGTTCGACACTAGGATCTAAATCTTCTTCCATGCAAAGATTCATGAGAATCCCGGACAAAATTAAATCAGCGTCTAACTCAGAGTCTTCTGAAATTTCGGTGCTATCTATTAAAAGAGCTAGATTATGGCGATCGCGATGAGTGACAATACTTTTGATAATTGGTGCCAACTCTAAATATAGCAATTCTTCTGGTTGGCTCCAATCGGGGAAAATGAGCAAGTTTAAGGGTTTGAGATTCAAGGTGGTTAGATCCATGCGATCGTCTGTCCTGTATTGTTGGGTATTGTGGGGCTTTTGGTGTTGTGTGCGGCTGCTCAACTCCTACCTCGGCTGTTGTTGCCATGCCCGCCAGCCCAGAATCGCAGCTAGGATGATACTGGGGGTAAACACGGCGATGAGGGCGTTGAAGTCGGTTGAGGCTATGGATAGGCTGGGCCCTGCGTACTTGATGGCCAGGGAAAACGCGGCGGAGAAGCAGAATACTTTGAGGATGGGGCTGATGTTGGTGTTCATGGATGCTGTGTTGGGCGATCGGGTTTCAGATTATTATGGCAAGTATGTGTGGCGGCTGGGCGGGGGCGATCGTTTTTTGCTAGCGTAGGGTAAGATAAGTTTCGGTATTGTAACAGAGCAGTAGCACATCACAATTTAGCAGTATCAGGAGCGATTCAGAATGGATACCCAAGAATTAGATTTAATAAATAACATTCGTCAACTATTTGATAATGCTCCTTATCCAAAAGTTCCCTTAGAACAATCTCCTAAAAAAGATTATGAATTGCTCTACCTTCACAACTTGCTAACACCTTACTATTTAAAAAATCAAAATATTATAGAAACACAAGGCAAGATAATTTTAGATGCAGGCTGTGGTAGCGGATACAAATCTTTGATTTTAGCAGAAGCTAATCCAGGAGCTAAAATAGTTGGAGTTGATCTTTCCGAAAAATCGATTAAACTAGCCCGCCAGCGGTTGCAATATTACGGCTTTGAAAATACAGAATTTCACGTTCTCTCAATTGAAGAATTGCCGAGTTTAGGGTTAGAGTTTGATTATATAAATACAGATGAAGTTCTTTATCTCTTGCCAGATGCAGTCAAGGGTCTGGTGGCAATGAAGTCTGTGCTAAAACCAGACGGAATTATCCGTACCAATTTACACAGTTCAACGGGCAGAAATCTCGTCCATCGCGCTCAGGGAGTTTTTAAGCTAATGGGTTTAATGGATGGAAGTCCAGGAGATTTTGAGATTGAATTAGTCCGGGAAATTATGACGGCTTTAAAAGATGAAGTCATGCTCAAGAACATAAGCTGGAATTCAGAACGTGGCAACAGTCAAGAATGGATTTTGGCCAATTACTTACTACTCGGGGATAAAGGCTGTACTGTTCCTGAAATGTTTTCAACATTGAAATCAGCAAATTTAGAGCTGATTAGCATGGTGAATTGGCAGCAGTGGGAATTGCTGAATCTGTTCAAAAATCCCCACGATTTACCTGCGTTTCTGGGGATGAGCTTGCCAGAAACGTCTTTGGAAGATCGACTCCATTTATTTACTCTATTGCATCCAACCCATCGCCTGCTTGACTTCTGGTGTAGTCATCCCGATCAAACTCAGTCTTTTGTGCCTGTTTCCGAATGGACTCCAAATGACTGGCAAGCAGCACGGGTATACCTGCATCCTCAGTTGGCGAGTCCCCAAGCCCGAGAAGACTTGCTCAGCAGCATTGCGGCGCAAACTCCTTTTGAGATTAGCCGTTACATCCCATTGCCAACAACGAGTCCAATTGCGATCGAGAGTGTAATGGCTTCTTGCCTGCTACTTTTGTGGGATGGGGTACAGCCTGTGATATCTTTGGTAAAGCGGTGGCTCCAGCTCAGACCTTTGCGTCCTGCAACGTTAGAAGCGGTGACCGAGGAGAAAGCTTTTGAAGAGGTCAAAGAATTGCTGGAGAGACTGGAAGCTTGTCTCTACGTCCTTTTGGAGCGCAAAACTTGAGAAGCCTCAAAAAAAATTCCGGAAAGTGATATGAAAGGTCTCAGAAGTGGGTAAGTTACTCTCAGGAGTTAGAAATCAAGCATCCCAAGCCTCTAGGAGAATCAACTAATGAAGACTGAATTTAAAGCCAAGTTTCTGCAACACCTCCAGCAGAGAAGACAAGATAAGGGTTTTACGCTGATTGAATTGTTGGTCGTTATCATCATCATCGGTATTCTTTCTGCTATTGCTTTGCCTTCTTTCCTCAACCAAGCGAGTAAAGCCAAGCAGTCAGAAGCCAAACAGTACATCAGTTCAATGAACAAAGGTCAACAAGCTTACTTTGCAGAGAGATCTGTGTTCGCAACTGATGTCCCCAGCTTGGGTCTGGGTATCAAAACAGGAACTAACAATTATAAGTATGGCGTGGGTGCAAGTATTGCTGGTGCCAACGGAGGAGTCACTATGGGCGCACAACCTATAGGCGCTTCGATTAAGGGATATGCAGGCGCAGTATTTTTCGTTCCAGCAGGTGAGGGAGACGGTACGAGTTCAATCCTCTGTGAGCAACTAACTGCTGCACAAGAGGCTCCTGCCGTAATTACACCTGCACGGGAGAATACCAAGTGCACTGATGCTCAGACTCTCGTTACTAAGTAATTTCTGAGTGCAATAATACATCAAGGAGCGGGTAGAGTTCAGTATGCTACCCGCTTTTTATGACATATTAATTGATGAATTGTTTATAATACCTGTCATTGCGAAGTTAGAGGTAAATCAGGTTGTTACACCTTAGTCAAAAGTTTTTTCTAACTTAGGTATATTTGTAGATTTTTTAGCTTATGACTTCTGATAACTTATTGGCTGTTGCACCTGATTGGCAGGAACAAGCAAGGGAATGTTTGCTCAACGAAAATTATACTCGGGCTGCGCTACTCTACGAACAAGCAATTGAAGGGGAACCCCATATTAAGTCCTACTACTGGCAATTGGGCTTAATGTTGTTGTTGCAGGGACAGGAGGTAGAAGCTCAAACAACCTGGCTGTTGGGAATAACTGAAGGCGAGCCAGAGGAAATCGAGCAGTGGACTCAAGAACTGGTACAAGTTCTCGAAGCCGAAGCAGAAAGGCAGCGGATGCAACGAAAAGACTATGCTGTGGCTTGGGCTGTGCGCCAGCATTTACGGGAAATCAGCCCTTCTAATCTGCACAACCTGCTGCATTTAATGGCACTATCCATATTGCTTGAGACTTACTCTGGCGAAGAGCCTGATTCTCTGGGCGTGATTGAACTGCTCAAGTCAAACAAACCTTTATCGATCAACCATGAGCTGCTGATGCAGTTGTGGAAGAGTGTCCTAGATTATGCTCCTCTACACCCATCTACTTTGGAATTGACAGAAGCTTGTTTAGCTTATGTCCAGGAGCCACTAATTTTTATTGATACTTTAATCAATTTTGTTTATATAATTTCTTATTTAGCGCGTCAATTTCCCCTGGCCGTTAAATTCACAGAACTCGGCTTGCGCTTAGATGCCAAGCACCCAGAGTTGCTACGTACTTTATCCTCTTTTTATCAAGATATAGGTGAGTCGGCAAAGGGGATAGAAATGGCTAGGCTTGGCTATTCGGTAATGGAAAACCTAGCCGATAAAGTGTATGCTTGTCACTTAATTATTCGCGGCATGATGACTGCGGGTGGTTATGCTGATGAAGCTTACTCAACATTTCAGACCCTCAAATCTCTACTGGCAGAGCTAATCGAGCAGGCGCCAACCGATCTCGATGCAAGCGCTACAGTTCGTTTATTTAGTTCGATATTTTTCTACCCATACTTTCAGGATAAACCGCAGGAAAACATACAAATTCGCCGTCAGATAGCAGAAATTTGCCAATTGAATGTTGCTAATTATGCTAAGGAGCAAATGGAAAAGTGCCACCAGCGACTGTCTTCTGCTGTGAAAACAGATGTTCCTAAAAAACGTCTAAAAATTGGATATCTGTCATATTGCCTGCGCCGCCATTCTGTAGGCTGGCTAGCGCGGTGGCTCTTCGAGTATCACGATAGCGATCGCTTTGAAATTTATGCTTATTTACTGGGGTCTGACTCTAAACTAACACAGGATCCTTTGGAGGAATGGTACACAAGCAAAGTTTTAAAAAATCGGAAATTAGGGTTGCACGGCCCTGAAGTAGCTGAGCTAATTTGTGAGGATGAGATTGATATTTTGGTCGAACTCGACAGCCTGACACTGAATACTAGCTGCGAGATTATGATGCTTAAACCTGCACCCATACAAGTCAGTTGGCTGGGCTGGGATTCACCAGGCATACCAAATATTGATTATTTTATTGCTGACCCTTATGTGCTGCCTGAATCCGCCGAAGATTACTATGTTGAAAAAATCTGGCGTTTGCCCCAAACCTACATAGCAGTAGACGGCTTTGAATTAGATGTCCCAAGGGTGCGGCGCGATCAATTAAATATTCCTAATGATGCAGTCGCATACGTAAGTTTTCAGCGAGGATACAAATACAATCCCCGCACAGTACGCTTGCAAATGCAGATTATTAAAGCAGTACCAAATAGCTATTTCTTGGTTAAAGGTTTAGGAGATGAAGAATTACTCAAAAAATTCTTTACTGAAATAGCAGAATCAGAAGGGGTGAACGCAGATCGTTTGCGATTCTTGCCAATAGTGGCAACAGAAACAGTTCACCGCGCTAATTTAGGAATTGCTGATGTGGTGCTTGATACTTATCCCTATAACGGAGCTACAACTACATTAGAAACTCTTTGGATGGGAATTCCTTTGGTTACGAGGGTCGGCCAGCAGTTTTCCAGTCGAAATAGTTACACGATGATGATGAATGTAGGGATAACAGAGGGAATTGCTTGGACTGATGAAGAATATGTGGAGTGGGGAATTCGCTTTGGGAAAGACCCTGATTTGCGACAACAAATATCCTGGCGACTGCGACAGTCAAGGCACACTGCTCCGCTATGGAATGGCCAACAGTTTGCGCGAGAGATGGAGAAAGCTTACGAACAAATGTGGCAAAAATATCTTGACAGTCGTGATTGAGAGTGATTGTCCGGGTTGGTAATTTGTGCAGCGAGTGGCAGCACAAATTACCTAGATTTATCAGTGCTTCTCCTGCACAAAACTGTCTGAATCAAATGTGGGAATGTTTAGTTCTTTTGCCTGCACAATCACCTCTTTATTCTCATTCTCTAATACAATTCGACGGTAAAGTCGAGGTATTAAAGCTGACCACTGAATTTCGCTTAATTGTCCAATCAATGAAATTTCTGGTCCATCAGAAACATCTAAATCTTCTTCCATTAAAAGACTCATCGCCACGCTTGACAAAGCGAGATTAGCATCTTCGTCAGAAATATTGCTGTTGTCTATTAACAGAGTCATCTTGCTTTTGTCTGGATGAGTTGCGATCGCCCTAACCACTTGTTCCAATTCTAAACCAAGAGACTCCTCTGGCTGTGACCAATCTGGAAAAACAATTAGATTAATCTCTTTCAAGTTTAAATGCACTAGAGTTGCATCAATCAGTGCTGAACTAACCGTTTTTGCCATTTTTGACCAAGAGAACTTTTTAGCTTGTTCCAACCCAGCACTAATTAATGAGTTGCGAACCTTCGGTTTTTGTACCTCACAAAGTGCATCCGCTAAACCCTCAACATCCTCATCATTTACATATAAAGCTGCTTCTCCTGCAACTTCAGGAATCGAGGCATTAGGACAAGTGATGACGGGACAACCGCAGGAGATTGCCTCCAGTACAGGTAAGCCAAATCCTTCATATTTCGAGGGATAAACCAGTGCAACAGCACCAGCATAGGCTAATCTCAACTCGTCATCATTGAGTTGAAGCTTGTGAACTACAGTACCTAAAGTATAATTTCTAAACTCTGCTTCTAATAAAACTCCACTGCCCGTACATACTATTTCAAAGCCTTGTTTGCTGGCAAGTTGAGCAAAAGCTTTAAAAAACAAGATACTATTTTTATAATTTGCGCCCCCTCCAACTGAAATAAAGTATGGCTTTGAGATACCATACTTATTTTTAAAACCTTTAATATCTTCTTGACTAGCCGGTGAGAAAAGATTTTTAACTCCACACAGAGCTACAGTTACAGACTTAGGAGCAATTTCTGGTAAAAAGTTTGCTAAGTCACTAGCCGTGCTTTTGGAAATAGCAATATAAGCAGAAGCATGGCGGATAGCATGATGTTTCTCCTTCCACATTGGTTCATTCAAATTTGCCCCCACAACTTCGGGAATCATGTCATATGCCATGAACACTGAAGGTGTGGATAGGGGTGTAGTGTAGTAAGTGGAGATAAATAAATCAGCAGCTTCTTCATTGCACACTTGCTGTAGCATTTCGCGATCTAAGTCCGTTGTCGCATAGTCATAAAGTGGAATCATTCGATATCTAATACCAAGAATTTTAGGAGTTGTTCCACCCCTATCAAGAACAACAATATGCTTGGCAAAATCATTTTGCGCCCATTCTTCTAGCAATGATTGCCATACACGGGCAATTCCTGTTCTATAAAGCTGGAAAAATACGGCATCTACAATGATTTTTGGGACAGAACTATAATATTTTTTTATAAATTTTTCTCTATTTTCAAAATGCAAAGCAAGTTGATCTAGACGACCGTCGCGACCTGTAGTATTTGTGATATGGCGAATCAATCTGTTTATATCGGGAACCGGACTCAATGAGTAGCCTCCCAATCTTGCCCTGTGAGACAAGTCCACATCATCCCAATATCCAGGTCCATAGTCTTCGCACCATCCTCCCAGGGCCTCTAACAAATGTCTTTTAATACACAGTGCCCAACCTTCTAAATAAAATTCCCCTAGTTCATTGTGCGCTAAAGGTCCAGCTAAACCTTCGGCAGCCAAATCACATAAAGATTCAATCGGTGAATCTCTTATTTCCACATCATTGTTTAGGTGAATAATATACTCGCCAGTTGCTACCTTCGCTCCCTGATTATTGGCCGCAGCAAAGCCTAGATTTGTCTCATTTCGTAGCAGCTTAATCTTCTGTTGTCTACAAAATTCTTCCAATGCAGTTTTTCCTTTCGGTGCGCTACCATTATCAATAAATATTATTTCGGTATCGGGTAAGTATTTGAGGTTCTGTTCCCACAGTTCTAACAATTCACTATGATCCCACCAAGGTACAACTATACTCGCTAAACACTTAACTGCGCTCGTGCAGTAACCTTTACTTGCTTCAACCCAAAAGCAACTCTGAGCATGAGACCAGTAATTACTAATATTAATATTTTGAAAACCTGCGGCTTTCAGTAATTGTTGTAGTCGAGTCGCAGTAAAGCCCGTCTTGTGAAACTCGCCTGGGTGCGTCTGCAACCCAAATATAGTATCTAACTGCCAACCCCATCGTTCCTGTTCTGGCTTCGCTAACCACTGCTGCATACACCATTCTAGATTTGGTAAATTCATCACCAATTTACCATCTGGCTTTAAAACTCTTGCCCATTCTTTAAGAGCTCGTGGGACTTCAAATTTTCCAATATGCTCCAGCATATGTTCTGTAAAAATTTCATCTACAGAGTCACTTTCAAAGGACAGATTGAAGATATCCATTTGAATAGCACCTGAAGTATAAACATATTGGTCTATATTAGAGTATCCCTCCTTGATGTGTGTCCCACAGCCTATATGTAACTTTACTAAGTTGTCGTTTGGCTTCATAATTTCTTTCTCTACTGGAATAGTAATTTCTTATTTGTTTTATTTTTATTAAGCAGGTCTGTTTCTATACTCGAATCAGTCAACTTTTCTTAACAATCGCTCCTTTATCCCCTATTTTCCTCCCCCCTACTTCTTCCCCTTCGCTTGCCCCAACAATACCTTATAATCCGCTTTGTCAGGATTCAACTTCACCAACTTCTCCAAAGGCTCGATCGCCCCCACATCATCCTTCATCTCCAACCGCACATTCGCCAACCCCTCTAGAGCCGTCTGATTCTGAGGTTCCCGCTGCAAAACCGTCTGATATTCCCGTTCCTGGGCCGCCAGCAGAGACTCCTGGGAAGCAACCACTGGCGCCTGCTTTTGTTGGTGCTGGCTGCTCAAACCGCTGCTGAACAGACTCACCATACCAAAAATTGTCGAACCCGCAAAGCCAGCCATTGATACAAACGCAAAAATCTGCTTAATACGATCGCCCTTATTAACCCGACTATCACTAGACTTTTTCTGCGTACTTTCCATCGTCAATCCTTTGCCTAGACGGTTTCCAGGCACTTCCTGAGTACCTATATCTAGATTGCCCAAGTTCGATCGCAAAACGATCGCCCCTCACAGATTTAAAATTTTTGCTTGAATCTCCAGGCGTTGCTGAACTAGGGTATGATGAAATGGTCGTCGGAGCGTCACAAATCACACACATTTAAAAGGAATATTATGCAATGCCCGGAATGTCAGTCTAC
>NZ_JAEQCF010000135.1:0-10213 GCF_020738625.1 Microcoleus sp. PH2017_09_SFU_O_A | reverse complement strand
TTATTCCTGTAGTTTTAGGACTGTGGACTAAAATTACTAACGTAGATGTCTAACATTGACTACTTTTGGGTAGCTTTGTCCAGGTTTTTACGAGCGGTAACTTGTACTGGTGTTGTTTGCTGAAGCCCGAAATGTTCGTCACCAAGACGGCGAGGGTGCGGGCGATCGTGAATAAATCCGAGACGACAGTGGGCCCTTCTCCTGCTTCCGGTGCGCTGTACCCCACTGTTCCGTAGATGTCCCCATCTAAGTCGTCAATGCGCCGCACCCCACCCATATCGATCAGTTTCACGTCATTGCTTTCGAGCATGACGTTATCCGGTTTGAAGTCGCAATAAACTAAACCTTGCGCGTGCAGGTAGGCAAAAGCGCCGAGAATGCGATGAATGTAGGCGATCGCTTCAGCAACAGGTAACACTCCGCGCGTCTTGCGAATCTCCTTGAGCGTCTGACCTCCAACGTACTCCATAATGATGAAGCCTTCGTTGAGGTGGTTGACGAAGTTGTAAATCCCAACGATGTTGGCGTGTTTGACAGAGGCGAGGAATTGGCGTTCGGCTACAGCAACGGCAGCACTGGCTTCGTCCTCCGTGTTGAGCAACCCCTTAAGAACGACGTAGCGCGACAGACTCCTATCAAATCCCAAATAGATCCAGCCGAGTCCCCCGTAGGCGATCGCACCTTTGACTTCGTACTGGTTAATGACGCGATCGCCTGGTTTGAGGCTGGGAACGAAGGAATACTTATGACCGCACTTCGGACAAAACCCTCTTTCCCGACTTAAAGCGTTGTTGCAACTGGAACAGAAGCGTTTGTTTTCCGGGACGACGGCTTCTACAAGCAGCGCCTTTTCCGGTTCAGTGGAAGGGAGTTCCGGAATCGACACCAATCCCGCACCTAATTGTTTGCGGCTGCTTCTAGAGGCGCTACCCGTGCGCCGGGAACTGCGGCTGCTTGCGGAGGATGAACCCGTCGGCGTACTGGCTGTGGGTGAATTGGTTCTCGATAAGCTCGCGTTCGATGCAGTGGGGAGAGGGGAGGAAAGCAGCCGTTCAGCGGTTTTAACGGCAGCCATGCCGCAGACATCACAATAGCCATCCTCGATCGTTCCCGTACAACCCGATTTTTGGCATTTATCGCCATCCATTATGACAGATTTCCTTAAGAAAGAATTGGTGTATGGTGGATTCTTTCAGTATGCGCGACGAACCCAAGTTCAGGGATATTTGGGATAGCTTTGCAATGGAATTTAACGAAATTTAACGATTCGATCGCCTTTTAGACAAGGGTTTTAGAATTTAGTTTGCGATCGGCCACACAAACGAGACAGAAATTCTCATATTGCGGTCATTCTGTTAATCCTTTTTATCTAAAAAAGCCACTATTTTTAATAAAGCTTCACGATAGATTTTTTTGCCATCAGCATTGAGGTGAACGCCATCCGAAGTCAAATTAGCCTTCAAAGCTTTACCTTCAAATAACGGCTGCAAACCAGCTTCATCAATTGATAAATTTTCAGCAGCAGCAACCTGGCGAATCAACTGATTAAACTTATCGACTCTCGGAATCGGAGCAGCAACAGTAACATCGCGACTGGCCTCAATAGTGGAATAAAAAGCTGGCATCAAAATCACCTGTTTCGCCCCCATATCTTTTTTGACAGTGCTAATTATTTGCCGCATATTTTTCACAAATTGTCCGTCCATAGTTCTGTAAATAGCATCGTTTGTCCCGAGAGCAACAATCGCGCGATCGCACTTAACTTGAGCAGCAGTTAAAAACTTAAGCTGTTCCAACTGAGAAATCGCAGTCAGGCCAGAGATCGCAAAATTGAAAGAATTGTCACCCAGATTATTCCCCAGCATCGAAGTGATCGAATCTCCAAAAAAACAAGTTTTGATATGCGCGTTCCGAGTCACAGCAACTTGATACTTTACCTCATCTTGCCACCAAGACTGAGAACTCAGCGTATCCGTCGGCAATTCCAGATAATTTGCATTCGCCATTACCAAAATTCTGCCCAAATAGCCCCGCTTCCCTATGTAGATTAAGATAATAGATAGCAAAACTACATTTAACACAATCGAAAATATAAAAACATTTTTCATTTTTTTCTTCCCAACGCACAATCTATTATTGTCATCTAAAAAAGGTTTGTAGTGAGGACTTCAGTCCTTATTTTTGCGGGTCAAAATGCTCACTACAAACGATTATCAAAAAATTTTTCTTTATTTTATTCTAGTCTGATGCCGACTTGCATTCCTCACTACAATCAAATTCTGAAACATTTCTTCTCTCTTCTCTTCCTCTCTGCGTTCTCTGCGCCCTCTGCGGTTCAAAAAAAACAATTCTGTATGTAACGCGAATCTTAAAGCATAACTTTTAACCTTCAAATCCCGTGACTTTTTCCAAGCACCCAACTGCGGCGAAAAATCCGAGCCAAAGTCGATTCTTCCAACGCAAAATAGATCGGGCGGCCGTGTGGACAAGTGCGCGGATTGCGAGTTTGCTGCCATTCATCCAACAAATTTTGCATTTGAGAAAGATTGAGAGGAGTACCATTGCGAATAGCGCTACGACAAGCAGTAGCAACTTGAGCAGCTTGCAAATCTGCGACTTTACTGAGTTCAAAAAGCGCATCCGCACAGTCATCTCGATCGACCAATAAATCCGGTACTTCCCGTGCCGCCCATAACTGTTCGCCAAAACTTTCTACTTCCAAACCCAAGCGGGACAAATTCTCAATTTGCAGGGCAGATAATTGACTGAGAATCACTGGTTTTTCTAGAGATTTTAGCTGCCAATCAGCGCAGATACGTTCGTACAAAACGCGCTCGTGAGCGATGTGCTGTTCGACTAACCACATTCCGCTAGAGTGTTCTGCAACAATGTAAGTATTATGAACTTGAGCGATCGCCCTCAGTTCCATCAATCCTATTTTACGACCTGTTGTCTGTTCGTCACCGCCATCACTCTTTCGAGCTGAAGTCCCCACACTGTAAGCACTTTTTTGTTCTGATGCTTTCAACAACTGTCCCACGCGATCGGGAATTGGAGGATCTGCCAAAACCTCATCATTCAGGTGCAAAGCCCGATCGATTGCCGCGCCAACTTGTGCTTGCCAAAAACTCGGATCGTGCAGATAAATTTCCACTTTAGCCGGGTGGCGGTTCCAGTCGATTTCCGAGGGGGAGAGTTGTAGGTGAACAAAACACACGGGATAGCGATCGCGCGGACAAGTGCGGGCGAAGGCGCTGAGAATAGTTTGCTCTATTTCGGGCGATCGCACAACCCGTCCATTCACCGCCACCTTAACCCAATCCGGCCGCCTGCGGTGACAGCGATCGGGCAAACCAATTACTAACTCCAAAGACTGGGAATTGGGAATTGGGCATCGGGCATTGGGCATTGGGAATTGATAATTGTGGTTGTTTGTAGCTCCCACAAGTTGAGTTTCTACCAAAAAAATTGCAGCTTTCTGATTCTCAGGACTCGCAGGCAAATCTAACTTTAAATATTGTAAATCGCTCGATCGCACGCCGCGCACAAACTGAGGTAAAATCTGTTCCGCTGTGCTCGCCGAAGTTATGTAAAAACAAGGCGCATTTGCTTGGCGCAACTGCCAATTAACGTAGGGGTGACAAATTGCAATTTGCTGGAGGATTGATTGGATCGATCGCATTTGCTGTGCCGGCGACAAAAAAGTGCGGCGCACGGGCCAATTGCCAAACAAATTAGCCACAGTCACCACCGTGCCCGGAGCAATTGCCACTGTTTCCAGCTCCACAGCTTCCCCAGCGTTGTTGTAAACTACCCGCCAGCCCGATCGAGCATTTTCAACTCCCGGCTGGTTCAAAGATGACTTCTCAACTCCCCCCCTTGTTAAGGGGGGGCTAGGGGGGGTTTCCGCAGACTGTCGATTTTCCCAATAATCTCCGAATCCCAAATCGTTGGGCCTGCTCAAAACCTCCAAACAGCCCAACTGAGCCAAACTGTGCAAAGCTTCACCGCGAAATCCCAAAGTAGCAATTTTGTAAAGGTCAGCTTCCGTGGTAATTTTGCTCGTACTGTGAGGCGAAGCCGCCTGCTGCAAGTTTTCCCGATCCATTCCCGTACCATTATCGGCAACTTGCACCCGCCATTGTTCGGGCCAAACAGACACAACGATGCGAGTTGCGCCAGCATCCAGAGAATTTTCTACTAATTCTCGTACCGCAGCGGCGATCGAGTCAATAACTTCGCCTGCGGCAATTAAATCGATAACTTCTGCGGGTAAGGTTTGAATAGTAACTGGCATCAGATTTTTAGCGGTTCGTTAATTCAATTATACCTGATTCTGCCACTCCATACACACGATCGCGATCCGCCCAAAAACTGGTAATGTTCCAAATAGTTAAGTCGTAGATGTTCCCAACATTTTAGACAAAAGTTCAAGCTCCCAGATTCACTTGTGGGGGCAACTATCCAATCTCAAACTTGTCCTGAGCATCTTGTCCTGAGCGTAGCCGAAGGGAGCCGAAGGAAGTCGAACAATCTCAAATCGATTAAATGATTGATTGAAGTCGGTGGTGACAAACAAACATTACTTAAACTCCACAGACTAACTGATGACTTTTGGCAAGCGGATGTAAAAAGTGGTTCCTTTTTTGTTTTCCGACTCATAACTAATTTCCCCTTTGTGAGCATCAACAATCGACTTAGCAATCGCCGTTCCCAAGCCAGTACCAGTCCGCTTGCCATAGGTTATAAACGGTTCAAATAACTTGTCCTTGATTGATTGCGGAATGCCAGGGCCGTTATCATAAATGCTAATTTCTGCCCAATCCTCACTTTCTGTCAGCATAATCTCTATTCGGCCCCCGCGTCCGCCAAAAGCTTCAACAGCATTCCCAACTAAATTTTGTAAAACTCGCAAAATCTTATTGTCGTCAGCTTCCACTATCACTTCTGATACCCCCAGCACTAAGTCTACTTTTGCAGCCTCAAAATAAACTCTGTTCAACTTTTCAAACTGCTGCAACGTCTGGATGAGATTAACTGGTTTTTTATTTAATGCAGAGTTCCCACGCGAAAATTCTAATACTTCCTCAGCCATCCCCAACATTCGCTGAACTTGCAACTGAATAAGTTCACACCATTCCTGAGTTTCAGCATCGGGGTGCATTTCTTTGAGCATTTCGCTGGAGAGTTTAATTCCGGTAAAAGGACTTTTGAAATCGTGAATAATTGTGCTCACCATTTCACCCACCAAAACCATTTTTTGTTTGTGTACGAACTGGCTAACATATTGATCCGTGGTAGAGCGCAAATTTTTAATAATGAAACTAAACATTTGCATTACTGAACTGCCTTTAGCAAACTCGAGGTTTGCTATCAATTCTTCGCGGCCTATTTTGGCCAAACTCGATCCGGCAACTGCCACAGCTCTAGCACTGCGAGGCTCTCCGTCTAAAACTCCGAGTTCGCCAAAAAAATCGTCGGGCTTAGCGACAGCAATAGTTTGATATTTACTGTTGTCAATCCGCTTGCTAAACTCGACTTTACCTTCTAAAACTAGATATAAAAAATCGGCTGTTTCTCCTTCTTCAAAAACCACCGTTTCTTCAGCAAAACTTTCCAATACAGCTATTTGGCACAGATGAGCAGCTTGAAGAGGTTCAAAATAAGACATAAATCGATGAGATGCCAGATCCATGTGAAAATACCTGAGGCTTAATTGAAACTGTTTCTTTCTTCTATCTTCGCGCTATAAGCATCGATGCGTTAATAAAATACAATACTGCTGGAATTTGCTGTTATTTTCTGGAATCCCTGGCTTTGAGGGAAGGGTAAGCCTCGATATGGAGAGCCAGACTAGCACAGCGGTACCAGAAATCTCACCAACATTCTAAGTTAATTGACTAAAATACATATATATGATATTTGATCTCAGATTTAAATGGGAAGTGCGATCGCACTTTCGGACACGCCCCCACAAGATTTTAATTGTAGAGAGATGCTGCAATTTCAATGCCGATCGCCTTCGATTACCAAAAATTAACGATCGCCCGACAACACAATCCCAGCATTCTGCCCGCCAAAACCAAAACTCAAACAAACCGCATTTCTCACAAAAGTCGATCGGGCGCAGCGAACAAAATCTAACTCAAACCCCGGTTTTTTTATGCCAGTACAAGGCGGCAACACCTGGTATTTAATACCCATCAAACAAAAAGCCACGCCCAAAGCACCCGAAGCTCCCAAAGTATGACCAGTAGCCCCCTTCGTCGAACTAACAGCAACTCCTTGGCGAAACAATTTCTGAATTAACAGGGCTTCGTGTCGGTCATTTAAATCAGTTCCAGTACCGTGAGCGTGAATAAAATCTATATCAACCGCCGTTAAATTGCTACGTTTCAAACATTGATTTACCGCCGCGATCGCACTTTTTCCGCCCAACTCCGGCGAATTAGCATGAAAAGCATCATTTGTCAACCCAAAGCCGGAAATTAGACCGTAAATTCTAGCGTTGCGGCGCGTTGCCAACTCACTTGATTCTAATACAAATAAAGCCCCGCCTTCGCCGAGCACCAAGCCTTCCCGCTCTTCGTCAAAGGGATAACAGCCCGTGTTTGCCAAAGCACCCATCCGGTTAAATCCAGCCACAGTCAGCGGTGTAATTGGCGCTTCAACAGCACCAGCGATCGCGCGCTGACACTCACCGGTGCGGATTAAATCAACAGCGCGGGCGATCGACTGTAGGCCCGTCGCACAAGCAGCCATCGGCGCCAGCACAGGCCCCATCGAGCCAATTGCCCTCGCCACCGCGATCGCCCCCATGTGAGGCAAAAAGTCCACGAATTGGGCATCGGGAATTGGGAATTGGGCATCGGGAATTGGGAATTGGGAATTGGGCATCGGGAATTGGGAATTGGGCATTGGTAATTGGGCAATTCTCCCCATCTCCCCCTCTCCCCCTCTCCCCCTCTCCCCCTCTCCCCATCTCCCCCTCTCCCCCTCTCTTAGCAACAGTTCCAAATTAGCCTGAAAGCCGCGACTAGAACCGATCGCAATTCCGCAATCAGGAATCGGCAAAGTCAAATTAGCATCTTGCAAAGCATCTGCTAAAACAGGCAAAATTAAACTTATTAAATCAGCAGGTTTTGTACCTACCAAAGCCAAAAGTTGCGGTTCAAGTTCTAAAAAAGGTTGATGTTGCCGAATTCCCGACTCCCCAGATAACAATCTTTTCCAGCTATTTTCCAGATTTCCCAACGCTGAAACAAGACCAATTCCCGTAACCACAACATCCATAAGTATCAGTTAGAAGGCAGTAGTTATTAGTTAGTTGTGATTAGTTATTCGTAATCTATGACTTGTTGGTTGTTGATGCGTAGTTATCAGGTATTAGTTTTGGCTTGTTACCAATAACCAATAACTACTACCAACTCCCAACGGCAAACTGTCAACTGTCAACTGTCAACTGTCAACTGACTAACTAGCAGCCTTAAAATTTTCTAAACCCTGGGTCACAGTAGCCTTATCAATCCGATCGCCCGCTTGAATCTTATCAACAACATCCATCCCTTGCTTCACGTAGCCAAAAACCGCATAGCTACCGTCCAAAAACGGCACATCGGTCAAAGTAAAGTAAAACTGAGAAGAAGCCGAATCAGGACTTTGCGATCGAGCCATAGCCACAGCCCCGCGAGTGTGCATCAACACGGGTTTCTGAGCAATCCCAGCTTGTTCTAGCGTTTGGCTGTAAGTCGGGTTCGGGGCATCTTTAGCTTTAATTTCCAAAGGAATCCTGCGTTCGACAGATGTTTTCGGGTCAATAAAGCCCCCAGTTCCCAGCCGCGACGCAGGGAATTTAGGGTCTTTGCCCTGGGGGTCGCCACCCTGAACTACAAAAGGCTGAGGTTCCCGCACCACTCGGTGAAATACCAGCCCGTCGTAGACTCCTTTCTGAATCAAATCGACAAAATTGCCCGCAGTAATTGGGGCATTTGTGCCGTCGAGTTCGATCGTAATCGGAGTACCTTTAACCGTCATCACTACCGTTGCTTTTCCTTGCAAGCGTGGCAAATTGCTAAATTGCGAACTCGCCGCCACAGCAGCAGGAGACGGAGACGGAGACGGAGACAAAGAAATGCTTTCACCCGACGCCGGATTTGGTGTCGGAGTAGAGTTTGCAGCAGGGGAACTACCGCATCCCCCGACAAACAGCGCGCCAATTATTAAAAGTGAGAAGAACCACCGCTGAATTTTGATTTGCATTTGCATTTGTATTTTCACTTTCACTTCATTCAGATCGGGTACATGGCCGGGCGCACTCTAGATTTATCGATTTTGTGCGCCCCGCCGTCCAACCTACAAAACATTACCAATATCAAATCGAAAATCCCAAATCCCAAATCCCAAATCTCTACAGCCCTTCTAGGGACACTTGCAAAAATCGAGCCAATTCGGCAGCTTGATTTTCCACATCAGACAAAGAAATGGGCTGTCCGACTCTTGTCAGGGGAAACTGACGGCGGTCTTTGAGCTTAAGATAAATGCTGCGGCGGGGGCTGAGACCTTCTTTAATATCGACCCGCACAGATTGCACGTCCGATGTCTTGCAAGTAAAATCAAGTTTGCGGTTTTTGCCGGGAAATCCCCAACGGAAGATCCGAATGTTACCTGTTTTGCGATCGAACTCATTGTATCCGCCGCCAACATCCCAGAGAACAGTCAGCCACAGATAAAGCCCCAACAGCAGGGCGCAGACACCGTAGAAACCCATCGCGATGCCTTGGGGGATGAAAATAAGCTGAGTCGGGTCAGCAAAAGGCAGCAGGTTCTTGTGTAAGTAGCTGGAAATGCTCGACAGCAGGAAACCAGTCCCTCCAATGCTGACAACCGTTGCCCACCAGTAATTGCTGAAGCGACGAGATCCCAAAACCTCATAGCGCAGGACAGAATCGATCGAGGTCATTGTTTTTGCAGTCATAAATTTAAACAGCCTTAAACCAAAATTTTAATTCAACTAGCCTACCTTAGTCTCACTCCGCTGGCGCGATCGCCCAGTCACGATCGCGATTCTGTATCAACTCCTGCTGTTCTAGTTGAAAATTAATGAACTTATAATATATAGTTATGTTAAGTTTAATTAGAAACCTTGGTCTTTTAACAAGCAAAAGGATTTTACCGTAATGACAATCGCAGTCGGACGCGCCGAGAACGAAAGAGGCATCTTTGATGTACTCGACGACTGGCTCAAGCGCGATCGCTTCGTCTTCGTAGGCTGGTCTGGCATCCTGCTATTCCCCTGCGCTTACATGGCGATCGGTGGCTGGTTAACCGGCACCACCTTCGTTACCTCCTGGTACACCCACGGTTTGGCAAGCTCCTACCTCGAAGGAGCCAACTTCCTCACCGTCGCAGTCTCCACCCCAGCCAACAGCCTCGGACACTCCCTGCTGTTCCTGTGGGGCCCCGAAGCACAGTGGGACTTCACCCGCTGGTTCCAACTCGGTGGTCTGTGGGCATTTGTCGCCCTCCACGGCGCCTTCGCACTGATCGGCTTCTGCCTGCGTCAGATCGAAATTGCCCGTTTAGTCGGCATCCGTCCCTACAACGCCCTCGCATTCACAGGCCCGATCGCCGTGTTTGTGTCCGTGTTCCTGCTCTACCCCTTGGGTCAATCAGGCTGGTTCTTCGCCCCCAGTTTCGGCGTCGCAGCAATTTTCCGCTTCCTCCTATTCCTGCAAGGCTTCCACAACTGGACGCTCAACCCCTTCCACATGATGGGCGTTGCAGGCATCTTGGGCGGCGCGCTGTTGTGCGCTATCCACGGTGCCACCGTGGAAAACACCCTGTTTGAAGATGGCGAAGGTGCTAACACTTTCCCAGCTTTTAACCCAACTCAGTCAGAAGAAACCTATTCCATGGTTACAGCTAACCGTTTTTGGTCGCAAATCTTCGGAATTGCGTTCTCCAACAAACGTTGGTTGCACTTCTTCATGCTGTTCGTACCCGTCACAGGCTTGTGGATGAGCTCCATCGGTATCGTCGGTTTAGCATTAAACCTCCGCGCCTACGACTTCGTATCACAAGAATTGCGCGCTGCTGAAGATCCTGAGTTTGAAACGTTCTACACTAAGAACATTCTGCTTAACGAAGGCATTCGTGCTTGGATGGCTCCGACCGACCAACCCCACGAAAACTTCATCTTCCCTGAAGAAGTTCT
>NZ_JAEQCF010000134.1:19426-25752 GCF_020738625.1 Microcoleus sp. PH2017_09_SFU_O_A | reverse complement strand
TCACTTTAGTTATACGTGAGCATATTTTTGCGAACCTTCAGAGTGATGCTATGGCCGAGAGTACATAGATAATGCTTTTTGTCAATGCGTAAGTCCTAAGTTATTAGTTATAATCCCATATTGACTGCGGTCATGCTTCGCCCCTACAAACATATTTGCCTTGCACAGGTCGCTGCACCCAGTTCAAGACTATTAAATAAATCACCCGATTTCCAATTGTTCACTCACAACTCAAAACAATTATCTATGACTCTCAACTTGCTAGACACAATCGGTAACTGGAATTCCCAGTTATTTCGAGAACTCAAAGGCCGGCTGAAAATGGGCAATATGGCGATCGCCAGCGTCCTTTCCCTCAGCAGTCAACTGGTGCTGTTTTTGTCGTCGAGGAGCCAGATACCCGTTGCGCCTCTTCCCAGCGATTACAAGTACCCCATTCATCACAGATTCTGCACTGGATTTGATGGCAATACCAAAGGTGATTCAATCAAGTGTATCCAAGATGCGGCAGGAAATTTCATCATTAACTGGCCCTCTTGGTGGCTAGAAATATTCGTTTACCTGAGCATATTTAGTGCGATCGCACTTTTAGTAGCCGGCACTTATATGCTTGTGAGCGACTTAGACAAAGAGGAACGTCGAGGTACACTCAACTTTATTCGCCTCAGCCCCCAATCTGCCAACACAATTTTTCTGGGTAAAATTCTCGGCGTCCCAATTTTACTGTATCTGGCAGCAATTCTTGCTGTACCGCTGCACCTGTACAGCGGATTAGCAGCTCAAATACCTCTGCATCATATTTTATGTTTCGACATAGCAATGGTAGCTAGCTGTGCTTTATTTTACAGCGGTGCAATGCTATTTGGTTTAACAACCAGTTGGTTGGGAGGGTTTCAGCCTTGGCTGGCTAGTGCTGCGGTTTTGGGTTTTATTAGCACAGCTTTTAAGGCACCATCAGTCGGCAATGCTGCGGACTTGTTAGCATTTTTCTCTCCGGCTGCTGTCTTGAAACAGGTAGCTTATCAAGTTAATGAGTCATCCCATTCTAACCTTAACTGGTTAACTGAGGAGTTCGATAGTCTGGAATGGTTCCATTTGCAGATTGGCAAAAATCTTGTGTCTTCTACCGCCTTATCTTTATTGATTTGTGCAGTGGCAACCTATTGGATATACCAGGGATGGCAGCGTCGCTTTCCCAACCCCACCGCCACTGTTTTGAGCAAGCGACAAAGTTATTTGCTGGTGATTTCCTATCAGTCAATAATTTTAGGATTTGCACTCCAATCAAATAAATACTCCCTTGATGAAATCGTCTGTTTGTCGATCCCAAATTTGATGGTTTTTTTAGCTTTGATTGCGGCTTTAACCTCGGAAAGACAAGCTTTGTATGATTGGGCGAGGTATCGGAAACAAATCGTTCCGAGTAGTCAGAAGTTGTGGCGCAAATACCCAATACTCGATTTAATTTGGAGCGAAAAAAGTCCAGCACCAATTGCAATAGCAATCAATCTCCTCAGTTCGACAGTGATTTTAACACCTTGGCTGCTGGTGAATCACACCGCTTTTCCTGCGATGATTGCGTTTATCAATCTTATCCTGATTTACGCCGGCCTCACTCAGCTATTCATGTTCGCAAAAATCCGAAATCAAGCAGTTTGGGCGACTTGTACAGTCGGAGGGGCTATCCTTTTACCACCAATTATTTTGTCTGTGCTTTCCCTCTACCCAGCAAAAGCTCCTTTCATTTGGCTGTCTTTAGTATTTCCCATCTTTGGATCTTCATCTGCCTTGAGAGACCAGTCAATATATGACATTTGTGTCTCGATACTCTGCCAGTGGACTGTGTTGGTGCTGCTGAATCTGCAATTGAGGAGGCAACTCCGAATCGCTGGGGAATCGGCATCTAAAGCTTTGCTGAAGGCTTGAAAAAGGGAGAATGCAGTGCGCCCCGATCGCAATCGGTGGGCATTCCTGACCTCAAAAACCCGGTTTCTTTGTAGATTTATCGTCAACGCAAAACTCGTAGAAACCGGGTTTAAAGCTATCTTTGGAGCGGCAATTAAACTCTCCGAAGTCTTGTTCAGTTTGTTGATTTAAAATTCTAAAATTTCTCTAAGTACACTCTTTAAATCCGCATCAGCAGGACGTTTTGAAAACTGCTCGTGACTGTAAATCCAAACGAGTTTAATAATACAAGTAGTTGCGTTAACTAAGTACATTAGTCTAATCTGTCCCGAAGCTCCTTTAGCAATCCTAAAATCTATCTTGTGAAATGTCCATTCTTCTGGCAACTTAATTTTTCCCGGTAAAGGCTCATTACGGGAATTGTTTGGATATTGGTAATCAATTAATTCTTCCAAAACTTTTGAAATTATTTCAACAAAGCTAGCTCCGTGAATTTTTGCAAGTTTTTTAAAGGAACGGTTGAAATTGTCGGAAGCTTCAATCGAGAAGGGAGTTGAGCCACTCATGGACTTCTCCTTTTTCAATACGATTTGATGATTCGGAATCAAAGGTATCCTTCAAAACTTCAGACATTGCTAGTTCGTATGCGGGGTGCTTGCGCTCTATCAAATCGAGCTTCTGATAACCTAATGCTTTCATGTCTTCGAGAAGAATTGGCTCCGTTGAACTTGCTTCAGGAAGTAGACCTTTACGAGCTTTTTTCCAAGGAAATTCACCGTGAGTCATATTGCTTAATCCATAAGCATGATAACCACCGAAATATCCCCAAATTTCTTCTAAAAGCTCTTGCTTATCAGAGGTAAGCTGCAATAAGGATTCTTTGTTAGGAATAGGTAGCTGGCTAGCTTCAAACTCACTGTAAAACCTATAAGCAGGAGGACAAACAGGGCCGTAGCGCCATGCTTGGATTTCTTCTCCAAAGAAGGCCTCATCATAGAGTGCCAAATGCAAGCTCTGTGCGTAGTATAAAAGCTTCTGAATCTTCATATTAGTCATGTCAGCTTCTATACCATCTTCATAAGCTCTGATAATGAAGTAGCGAGCCAAATTGAGACAGTCGATCATAGCTCCGACCCTCAGTCTAGAACAAATACTTTTCGATCGCCAGATTGGCAGCATATCGATACATACTATTATAATTGAAACTGAGTCGCGAGTGTAATATCAAATCAGCCGATCGCACAAATGTAAATTCGATCGCCCATTCCAATCGCGATCCGCCTCTCATAAGCTAACTATACTTGCGGCCGCGCCACTGAGTCGGCTGATTAAACGCAGAAATTAGAATCCGCACAAACGCTAACGGATCGGCTAAAGGTGACAGCCAAAATAGCCATTTACCAGAAGCTTGGGTGCGATCGTAACTCGGAGCGATCGCGAAACACAAAGCCGATCGCACCGCAACCAAAAATACATTCAATCCCCACAGCCCAAACTGCCCAGATACAGCGATCGCAGGTAGGGAACCCGATAGCAAATACCAAAGGACGATCGGCACCGGCAAACCTTGAACCGCCAACAACAGCCACAAATCGCCCCAAATTTGACCGCCAGAAGCAGCATCTTTCAAATCGAGCGATCGACCCCATTCATTCCAAGTCTCGATCGCCCCCTCATACATCCGCACCTTCAAGACTTTCGCCCCATCCAAAAAGCCCACCTTAAAGCCCTGAGCCGCAGCATAGCGAGCCAGAGTCACATCATCGCAAAAAGAACCTTTTGCGACTTCATAGCCCCCTAAAGCCACCAAAACCTCGCGCTTACAGAGGAAACACTGACCGTTTGCCATCACCCGTTCCGGCACATCCCCGCCGGTTCCCGTGGGGCCGAAGCGATACACCAAAGTCATTAACAGCGCAGGTTGCAGCCACAACTCGCCCGGATACTTGAGGATGAACTGCGGCGACAGCGAAATCAAATCGTAATTTCCAGCAGCAGCAGTTTTGAGCAAACTTGCGATCAAACCCGGATGCGGCTGAGTATCCGCATCTATCCCCAAAATCCACTCGCACTTCTCGGAAGTTGCCAAAAAACCCCAATTCAGCGCCCACGGACGCCCCACCCAACCAGGCGGTAACGGATCGTCGTTAATTAAGCGAAACCGGGGGTCTTTTTCGGCGGCAGCTTTGACTAAATCCCCTGTTCCATCTACCGAATAGCTGTCAACAACTACCACCTCTCGGAGCTCGTAACTTTGGTGACTCAATCCTTCCAAACAAGGTGCAATTCTTTCTGCTTCGTTCAAAGTCGGCACCACCGCAGTACAAGCACCCAACAAGTCCAGCGTCGGGGAATCTGGTTCCAGGGGCGGGATGCGCGAGGGGCCTTTAATTAACCGCGACATTAAAAGGGCGGTAGCGGGTAATTGCAACAGCAAAAGTGCGGCAGGGATGATGATTGTCAGGTGGTTAGGATCGATCATAGGATTTTAGATTTTAGATTTTAGATTTTCAATTGAATAATTTGGAATTACGGCTGGTGTCAATTTGAAAAATTTAATCAACTTTTGATATCATGTCCTGTCGCTTACCACAACAAAAACGGTTCGTAGTGCGGACTTTAGTCCTCAAGATCGGAGCGGACTAAAGTCCGCACTACGAACGAATATTATTGCGGTTAATCGACGATCGGACACGCTATGACCTCAAACATATTAACGGTTCGTAGTGCGGACTTAAGTCCGCAGCCTGAGTGCGGACTAAAGTCCGCACTACGAACGAATATTATTGCGGTTAATCGACGCTCGGACACGATATGACCTCAAACATATTACAGGAATTTGGCATGAAAATATAATTGCTGAAAAACCCGGTTTCTTGTTAAAACCGGGTTTTTAAATTAGCTCAAAATTTCCTGTGAATTTTTGCCAAATCAGCAGTGAGCTCGTGTCCGCTCAATTACCATAACAAAAACGGTTCGTAGTGCGGACTTAAGTCCGCAGCCTGAGTGCGGACTAAAGTCCGCACTACGAACGAATATTATTGCAGTCAATCGACCGGAAACGATATGATTCCTCATCAGCCGCTTACTTCCGCAAAGCGCCTACGCGCTGAGATGGAATTTCAGCTTTGAGAGCAGATTCCAAAGACGGAATTGCTTCTGTTATGTCATCTGCTGCGGGTTTAGCGATCGAGCTTAATACGATCGCCGGAACTACACCCAGAAGCACAGCTAGCGATGTCGGGAACCAGAACCGAGAATCCAAGGAAGTGACAGTGATAATCGCTCCGAAAGCAAAGTTTACCAAATAAACAATTAAAGGCAAACTCAATTCCGATCGCTCTAATTTTATCGAAGTTTTTCTCCAAAAGAAAGCTGCTACAGACATAAACAGCGCCCCGGTACCCATCCAGCCCGCCAAATTGCGGTAAGGCATCCCAAAGAAAGCGCCAAGTTCCTCAAACTCCCAAAAAGGTACAGAAGTTTGACTCATCGCCGGATCTAGTACAAAATCCCAAGCTGTCAATAATAGAGCGCCAAGGGCGATCGCGCCTATTTGGCGCACCCAATTCAATTCGCCTTTACCACCAGCCAGCCCAGCGCGAGCAATTATATATGAAACCAGTCCTAGATAAAACCACGACATGGGAATTGTAAACGGCACCAGCCCTGCAATTTTGTAGCCCAACCCGCTTAAATAGTGGTAATGGCCGAAGGGAAAACCCGTACTCGTTCCCAACAACTCGCTACTCAAAGATAAAAACACAGAAGGCAGCAAAAATGTCAGAGTTGCACCCAGCCCCAACGTCCGATAGGCATAGAGAGCAACCGCTGCTGCGCCAAAAATGATATAAACTACTCCACCCCCAGCCATCCCCCATTGGAACAAAGTTTGTCCGGCGGGCGATAAATTCATCACGAATTCGGGATGGGGTAAAATCAGCAGCAACCCTGCCAATCCAAAGGCCATTGACAAGACGTGGGCAATCAGGCAAAAGCGCTCAGCTATCAAAAGTTGCTTCATGGGACTCCTCGAAAAAATATTAGATGCAGAAAGCACTCGTTACAGTTTACAATTTTTTACAATAAACCAACACCAATAGGGCACCGGCATTTTTCCAAGATTTGCGCCCAAGCCCGAGAAACCCGGTTGCTGATTGAGTGTCTGGTTGCAACAAGCCTATACAAAATTGCAAAAATAGCTGGGAAGATCCCCAGAACCCGTCCCAAAAATCAGCAGTCATTACACAAATTAGGTACGTTGTTGGGATGGGAGCCCTCTTTGCTTAGATCTTATGAAAGAGCGCTGAAGCGCAACTACATACCTTGGCCCAAGCACGAGCCAATCTTCGATCGATAATTTTGGTATGTTGTTGGGATGGGAGCACTCTTTGCTGAGATCTAGGAAAGAGCGCTGAAGC
>NZ_JAEQCF010000134.1:0-19362 GCF_020738625.1 Microcoleus sp. PH2017_09_SFU_O_A | reverse complement strand
GATGGGAGCACTCTTTGCTGAGATCTAGGAAAGAGCGCTGAAGCGCAACTACGTACCTTGGCCCAAGCACGAGCCAATCTTCGATCGATAATTTTGGTAGTTTCAGATTTCTTTTCCCGACAATAAAACCACCCAACTAAGAGGGCGGGCCAGGGGGCACCGCCCCTACAAACTGCTTTCGGAGTCAACAGTCAACAGTCAACAGCCAACTGTCAACTTATTGCCAATTCCCTACTAGCACGAAAGGCGCCCAGAAATAAGGATTTTGATACTCTTCGTTTTGCAGCAGGGTTAATTGAGCGTTGCGGAGGGCTTCAGCTTTGCTGGCTTTAGAACCACCAAGCTGGCGGTAAAACTCAGTCATAAAAATAGCGGTAGATTCGTCGTTTACTTGCCAAAGGGTGGCGACTGTGCTGCGAGCACCCGATCGAATTGCGGCGCCAGCTAAACCCAATGCGGCCCGGTTATCGCCGGAAGCAGTTTCGCAAGCACTCAACACCAAAAGCTCGATCGGCTGTTGTTTCTCCCCAGTGCGCGATCGCAAAAGTCGATCGAACTCCTTAACATTTACTTTTTGATCCCAAGTCACAATAAAAGTATCCGCCGCATTCGAGCTAAACTGACCGTGAGTTGCTAAATGGACGATCGGGTAAGACAAAGCTTTAATGCGATCGTGCAACTGCGTGCTGACAAAATCTTGATTCAGCAGCGCACTCGCCGGCATCTGGGCTGAAATTTGTTCGAGTTCCTCTTTCACCCCCGGCAAAGCCGAGAAGCCTTGACGCGATTCCGACAAGCCACCAGTTAGCACTTTTAACTTTACTTGGCTGAGCGGTTTCGGTGCCAGCAATTGCAGTCCCGGCGCCAAAGCAATACTGTATTTTTCTACCAAAAACTTTTCGCCATCGTGCAGCACTGCGATCGGCAGATTTCGCAAGTAACCATCGAGCACAAATACCAGCGTTTTAATCCCGCTGGCAGTCAAATCGGCTTCTGCGGGGCGGATTAACCAGTCGTAAACCTGTTGAATAGGTGGGAACCTGTCGCGCACAAAAGCAGAAGGCCTGATGGTATTTTTGGCTAGTTTGAAGGCTGTTTCTAACTCGGATTGAGACTTCTTAGTCGTATAGCGGCGCAGAGGCTTGCCGGGAATTGACAAAATTACCTCCAAACGATCGCTCAAAATAATTGGGTAAATCACCGCCGCCGTCGGATCGATTTCCTCGATCGACTTTGGTTTAGCATCAGCACAAGCATCCCGAAAAAAGTTATCCAATTCCGCCAACTGCAAAGATTCCACCGTTTGGCGAGCCTGTTTTAACTTATCTTGAGTGGGGGATTCATCTTGCAACAGCAGCCCGACTAATTCCCGATAAACTGGTTCGGCACTTTCCCGAAACGAAAATTGCACTTCGGGATTAACTGTTACCAAATCGCCGCGCAGAGAAGACAATACATTTACAGCTTGAGTATATTGAACGATCGCCCCTTCTGTATTCCCCTGAGCTTTCCGAATCCGTCCGAGTTGCCACAATAATTGATAGGCAATATCGGGAGATTGAAACGCCGGTGCTAAACTCAAAGCTTCAAGAGTCAAAGTTTCAGCTATAGAATGCTGTTGTTTGAGTTCGTAAACCTTGCCCCTAGCTCCTAAAATATAAGCTTGTATTCGTTTGTCGCCCAAACGGTTTGCCGATTCCCCAGCCAAGGAAAGCATTTGAGCGATATCGCTCAAACCTGGAGTACCGATTGGTAATTTATCCAATTTAATCAAGGTCTGTGCTAGATTAATTTGAGCGTAAAGCCCAGCACGATTGGAAGGGAATTGAGCGACTTGAGGTTCAAGAGAACGCCACAAAATCTGTGCTTCCGAGGCATTTTGGCTATCTGCAAACAGACTCAATTGATTCAACCTCGCCTGCATCCCGATAGTTGATTTCCCCGGCATCGCCTCTGCCGCTAGAGCATAATATTCTAAGGCGGAGCGTTCCAAATCAGTCCGCTTTTCCATACTCAAACCCGGTTTATTGCTTTTAGCCCGGGCTGTGTTTCCCAAATTCAAATAAATTGCAGCCTCTTCTTGTGGGACACCTATTTTTCGGGCTGCTTCCATTCCCGCTGACAGCAAATCCTCGGAGCGTTCCAGTTGTCCCAAAACCCGCAGCACCCTGGCTAAAGCATTAATTGCCCGAATATTTTCTAAGGAAACAGATTGATTTTTCAAACTTACTAAGCCTGCGGGCAAAACTTCACAGGTTTTGTTTTCCAGGTTCAAAGAACCTAACAATATTTTGCAAGCTCTGGGGTAAAGTCCGAGAGTTTCCCAAGCTCGACTTTGATTGATTTGAACTTGCAAAAGTTGATTTTTGCTATCAATTTGCTCAAAAAATTTAGCAGCTTGCGTCCAAATGTCGATCGCATCTTGAGTCTGCCCCCGTTCGAGTTTAATCTGTCCTTGAATGTTGAGAGTTTCCGCCCAAATCCGCTGCTGTTCGGGAGTTTTGGGTTGCGCCCGCACCACCGACAAACTCGAATTCACAGCTTGTTCTGCTTGTTCCCAAAGCGCTAGTTGCCCGTAGGTTGCAGCTAAATTGCTCAAAGCCGCCGCGCGATCGAGATTTTGACCTTTTGCCTCAAATTGCGTCGCCGCTTGCTGTAACAGCGGCACAGCTTCGGAAAAACGTTCTGAAGCATACAGAGTTCGAGCTTGTCGGACAAGCTGCACCGCTGGTGGTGACCGCATCTGAGCAACTGCGGGAGGAATCGCCACCGCTAGCAGACAGGATATCAGAAATAAGAGAATTGCTTGTCGGAGCGATCGGGTAAATTTCATATTCAAGCACTTGTAGGAAGACGGGGAGAGAGTGGGAGAGGGTGAAATAGGGCATTAAAATACAATAGGCTTGGGTTATAATTGTCATTGCGAGGAACGAAGCAATCCCAGAATCTATTTTTCACATTGCTTTTTCCCCCTGTACCGTCCTAAGTAAACTGTATTGGGTGATAATTGTCATTGCGAGGAACGAAGCAATCGCAGAAGGGAGCATCTCAGTTTTGTAAGAAGCATTTTTTATACGGTTTACTTAATGCTTTTTTGTCATTGCGAACGTCCACGCGCGGCAATCGCAGCGTCTATTTTTCACCTCGTTTTTCCAACGGACTGTCTTAAGTAAACCGTATTGGCTTATACACGCACGCGAGCGGGGACGCACGCGAGCGGGGACGCACGCGAGCGGGGACGCACGCGAGCGGGGACGCTCGCACTATAGCAAAACTGAGATGCTCCCATCGCAGAATTTATTTTTCACATGGCTTTTGCTCTCTTGGCGGTCTGCTCTCAATTGTATTGCATTAAAATAGACAATTTAAATTCAGTACACCACTTACCAATCACCAATTAATCGGGTGCATCTGGTTTTTGAAGCCTGAAGAAGCATGACTGCATATAAGTTATTAGTTATAATCTTATATTCACTGCGGTCATGCTATAGCCCATACAAACATATTTGCTTGCATTGAGATGCACCCAATTAATCCGCGTTTATCCGCCGTAAAAAACATCTTGTCAGCGCGACGGACAAAGAGAATTCGATCGAGGATTGCGAGACTCAGCAGCATTACCTGGATTGTATCCAACCAGCGTCACCTCCCCTTTCTCATTCACCACCCAACCGCGCGCCGGAACTACTTCCCGAGCTTTTTTTTCCCTTTCTTCCTTCGGACTTCTATCCGTTACATCCGTTACATCCCGTACAGCGCTCGTTGCCGAACTTCCTTCTGCTTCCACCCACGGAAACGGCGTTTGTGCGCTACCAAGAAAGTCATTAGGACTCGGTGGCACTCCTCCTTTCCCCGTGACAGTAAACTCGTTATCGGCTCCTTCAACGCAGGGATTAGCAGCAATTAACGCAGCCGGATTCACCACATTTTGTGGCAACTCTACTAAACCTTGAGCGGGATTTACCCCAGAAGCAGTAAATGTTACCGCCCCTTGCAAAGCCGGGCCAGCACTTTGAGAAATCGCGGTGATGTCGCTACTTTGAAGCAGAGATGTGGGACTGACTTGCAAAGCTGCAAATTGCGCGTCACTGAGATTCAACCTGCTTCTGACTTGTTCCCGGCCAACTGCTGCAAAGCCCAAGACATTCGGGACATTAACATTGACGCGGCCGCCACCTGCGGTGCGGGCGTTGGCGGTGATGTCGCTGTTTTCTTGGGGGAGGGCGAGCAAAGTATTGCTATTAATATTGATATTGCCACCTTCAGAAGTACCCGCATCGGTGGTAATTCGACTTCCGCGGCGCAATTGGATGTCTCGTGCTTGCAGGTTAATATTTGCTCCGACACCGGATGCACTTCTACCATCAATGCTACCTTTGTTGTCAAGGCCGATCGCATTTGCGACAATATTGATATTACCAGCGCGCCCGGTTCCCAAAGCTTGCACCGTCACATTGCCTTCATTCCGGACAATCAATCGATCGACATTCAAGTTCACCGAACCTGCATTTGCCGTAGCATTGGGATTATCACCCGTCGCCTTGCCAACAGAAGCATCAATAGAACTGTTAAAACGAGGATTACCTAAACTACCATTTACTTCGACGCGATCGGCATTAATCGTAATATCCCCCACGTTTCCTTTACCCGAAGAATTAGAAGAAATGAAGCCCCCATCCCGCAGAATCAGGTTTCGCGTGTCAATGCGGATATCCCCGGCCCGGCTAGAACTAATTGTTCCAGAGGAAAAAGCACTAGCAACTTGATTCCCATTGCTCAAAACTTCAGAAATACCTGCAATTTCTACTGATTCGCTAGCCCTAACAGTTAAGTTTCCTCCTGGCCCCCCATTCGTAGAGAAGATAACTCCGCCAACCGAAACACCGCTCCCCAAGGTGAACGCGGAGCCCCCAGAAAGACTCAGCCGTTTTGTATCGATAGTGATATCTCCCGCCTTTCCGGTAGAGCCGATGGTAAGCGTGCTGATGCCGCTTGCGACAGCAGTTTGAGAAATGGTGTTCGACAATTGTACCGATTCAGCAGCTTTAATTGTTATATTTCCCGATCGGGCAGCGTTGTAGCTAGTGCTGGCGAGAATAGCACCATCCCGCAGGATCAATCTTTGGACATCAACGGTGATATTTCCTGCCGCACCGGTACTCCCTTTCGTTGTTGCGTTGTTGCTCCCAGAACCCTGAATCTCAAAAGTATTCGCACGGATGCTTAAATTTCCACCATTTCCAGCACCAAAAGCTATGCCGCCAAATATTGCACCATCCCGCATCAGCAGGCGTCCAGTATCGATTTTAATGTCTCCGGCTGCTCCAGCGCCAGCAGTAGCATTAAGCAACACAAAGTTCGCAGCTAATGGGTCGATTAGTCCCGATGCCAGATATTTAATTACAATCTGTTGAAAGCCCTCAATTCCCAGCCCGCTGATTTCTATTGCATCAGCAGCGCGCAAATTGATATTACCTCCAGCACCATCTCCAAAAGTGAAAGTAGACAATTGCGTCCCGTTTTGCACTTGCAACTTTTGGGTGTTTATATCAATACCTTTTCCATCAATATTCCCGAAGGTGAGCGCATATATTCGTGCAGCATTGATGCCGATATTTCCACCTTTGAGTTCTACTCTACCGCCACCTATTCCACTCGTGTTAATCAGCGTACTATTGGATATTTGAATATTGCCAAAGTTTTGAATGTTGCCATAATTTAAACTTAAACTCCCCTGCTGTGGACTCGATGTCAGTGCCAAATCTACTAAACCGGGACTGGCTACGCTACCGAGTGCAATTTGTCCGCCACTAGCAGTTAAATTGCCACCTGGGATTGCTGGGAGATTGACTGTTCCTGTAGCTGTGGATTGATTGACAATTGTACCGGGATTGTCTCTAAATCTCAGACCAACTGGAATATTAACTGTTAACAGCGGGGATGTTTGCCCTGTGGTGCTGCTGAATTCAAAGCCGTTATTAAATACAATACTCTCAGCAGTTGAAGCGACAAACGAACCGCGCAAATCTAACCGAGCGTTGGGGCCGAAAATAAGTCCTCTGGGATTGATTAAAAATAAGTTGGCATTGCCTAGGACTCCGAGGGTTCCTAAAATATTTGAGGGTTGCCCGCCCGTGACGCGGGTGAAGATGTTAGCAATTCCGCTGGGATTTTCAAAATAAGCTCCCTCTCCACTTTTGATGTTAAATTCTCGAAAACTGTGAAATAAATTCACGCCGCGAGTGGCACCACCAGTGATTCGCTCTGATGGTAAGTTGTTGATATTATCGGGTACAAGGCGCGAACTTTCTGCTCCCAAGCTGCTGTCGGGGACGATTTGGGCGATCGCACTTTCAGTAAACAGACACAGGTAAAAAAATGCAAATAATATCAGGTTCCGTCGATTAACCGCAACAAGTAAAGTTCGTAGTGCGGACTTTAGTCCGCTCTTATTCTGCGGACTAAAGTCCGCACTACGAACCGTTTTTCTTTTCGTAATCGACCGATCGCGATCTAAAAGGTAAATCACTCTTAAAATATAGTATTTGTCTCGGTCTTTGAGTTCATTAATTTGGCAAATCTGCCATAAGTAGAGATATTGGAAAATCATAATCAACCTTTTGTTAGCTAACATTCGGTCATAAAATTTCTAGCATTTGCCCTGTTTGTAGTTATCGAGGCTGACAAACAGAATCAGGACGCCTCGTGCGCTGTGGAAATTGACCGGCAACTTCCGCAGCCACCAGCGTAACTTCCCCTTTCTCATTCATCACCCAGCCTTGAGCAGGAACAACTTCCCGATCGGGAATTTCACCTTCTTCCCTTCTTCCCTTCTTCCTTCTTCCTTCTTCCTTCTTCCTTCTTCCTTCCTCTTCTATTTCTATCCACGGAAACGGTGTTTCTGTGCTACCCAGAGAGTCATTGGGGCTAGGAGGCACTCCCCCCCGACCAGTAACAGTAAACTCGTTATCGGCTCCTTCAATGCAGGGATTTGCCGCAATTAATGCAGCCGGATTCACCACATTTTGTGGCAATTCTACCAAACCTTGAGCGGGATTCACCCCAGAAGAACTAAAAGTAACAGTACCTTGCAAAGCCGGGCCTGCACTTTGAGAAATCGCGGCGATGTCGCTACTCTCAAGCAGAGAAGTAGGACTGACTTGCAAAGCTGCAAATTGCGCGTCACTGAGATTCAACCTGCTTCTGACTTGTTCCCGGCCGACTGCTGCAAAGCCCAAGACATTCGGGACATTAACATTGACGCGGCCGCCACCTGCGGTGCGGGCGTTGGCGGTGATGTCGCTATTTTCTTGGGGGAGGGCGACTAGAATCTGGCTGTTGAGATTGATGTTACCGCCGTCGGAATTACCTGCATCGGTAGTAATCCGGCTGCCGCGTCGCAACTCAATGCTTTTTGCTTGCAGGTTAATATTTGCACCCGTACCGGATACAGTTGTGCCGTCAATGCTGCTTTTGGCGTCAAGGGAAATTGCATCTGCGACAACATTGATATTACCAGCCCGTCCGGTTCCCCTAGCCTGCACCGTGACTGTAGCGCCATCCCGAACGATCAATTGACGGGTATTAAGATTCAATTCGCCAGCATTCGCCGTCGGGTTGGGACTATTAATCGGGAACCGGCTGCCGACAGAAGCATCAATTGAACTGACAGATAAACCGTTACTGCTGATGCCACTGACTTCAATGCGATCGGCATTAATAGTAACATCACCTCCATTTCCAGCACCAAAAGATCTCGTAGAAATTAGCCCCCCATCCCGCACCACCAACCTCGGCGTATCGACGCGGATATTCCCGCCCCGACTAGAACTCAAAGTTGCAGAACTCAGCGCACTATCAGTGCGATTCCCGCTAGTCAAAACAGGAGAAATTCCTGTAATTTCCACTGACTCGCTGGCCCTAACTGTTAAGTTTCCCGCCGCTCCGCCGTTCCTGGAAAACAGAAAGCCCACTAATATACCTGTTCCTAATGTAAAAGCAGAACCGTCAGCAAGACTCAAGCGCTTGGTATCAACCGTAATATCCCCTGCTCTGCCGCTAGAACCGATACTGAGAGTGCTGATTCCAGTTGATATAGCAGTTCTGCTACTGGAGTTGGACAGTTCTACCGATTCAGCAGCTTTTACGGTGATATTTCCCGACGGCCCGTTACTGTAACTCGTACTGCCGAGAAGGGAACCATCGCGCATAATTAACCGCCCAACATCAAGGTTGATGCTTCCTCCGGCACCGCTACTATCTTTAGCTGTGGCGTTGTTGATTCCAGAACTCGCGATTTCAAAAGTGTTGGCGCGGATATTCAGATTGCCGCCATTTCCAGCACCTAAAGTAATGCCGCTACCTACTACCCCATCGCGCATCAGCAGCCGTCCGGTATCGATGTTGACGCTTCCCCCATTTCCGGCGCCAGCAGTACCGTTAAAAAACATAAACTTAGGGTCAAAAGGGTCAACTGTTCCCGATAGGAGATATTTAATTACAATTTGTTGAAAGCTCTCAATTCCCTGCCCGCTCATTTCTACCGAATCAGCACCGCGCAAATTGATATTACCTCCAGCACCATCTCCTAAAGTGAAAGTAGACAATTGCGTGCCATTTTTTACTTGCATTTTTTGGGCGTTTATATCAATACCTTTTCCGCCAGCATTTCCGAAGGTGAACGCATATATTTGTGCAGCGTTGATACCGATATTTCCACCTGTTATTTCTACTCTACCGCCACCTGTTCCACTCGTGTTAATCAGCGTACCATTGGATATTTGAATATTGCCAAAGTTTTGAATGTTGCCATAATTTAAAGTAAGATTACCAGGCCCGGATACACCAGGGGTTAGTGCCAAATCTACTAAACCAGGACTGGCTACGCTACCGAGCAAAATTTGTCCGCCACTAGCAGTTAAATTGCCACCTGGGATTTGGATGTCGCCGCCAATCAGTGCTAAAGTTTGACCCTGCTGGGAGATTGACTGTTCCTGTAGCTGTGGATTGATTGACAATTGTACCGGGATTGTCTCTAAATCTCAGACCAACTGGAATATTAACTGTTAACAGTGGGGATGTTTGCCCTGTGTTGGTGCTGAATTCAAAGCCGTTATTAAATACAATACTGTCAGCCGTTGAAGCGACAAATGAACCGCGCAAATCTAATCTTGCATTGGGGCCGAAGACAATTCCTTTCGGGTTGATTAAAAATAAGTTGGCATTGCCTTGGACTCCGAGGGTTCCTAAAATATTTGAGGGTTGCCCGCCCGTGACGCGGGTGAAGATGTTAGAAACTGCGCTGGGATTTTCAAAATAAAGTCCCCGCCCTTCACCGATGTTGAAGGAGCGGAAACTGTGAAAGAGATTAGAGCCGCGAGTTGCGCCTCCTGAAATGCGATCTGAGGGTAAGTTGTTGATTGTATCCGGTACAAGGCGCGAACTTTCGGCACCTAAAGTGCTGTCGGGGATGATTTGGGCGATCGCACTTGCGGGAAATAGCAACAGGAAGGCAAACAGTAGGGAGTAATGTAAGCGAGGCATAAAAAAATTATTTTTAGGATAAAGTCGATCTGTGTAAGCTCATCTCGTTTCTCTAAAGGTTTTGCATTTGGCTGCTAATCACAATTTGCTCTACAGTGATTTCTAGTTCGGGAAAAGTTTTAGAGATAATGCGCTCATTACCTGTAAAACTTTGAACTAAATAGCGGTCATTTTCCAAAGAGTAAACAAAAACTGTGGGAATTTTGGGATTACCTAAATAAGCCCTAGAAGCGATAGCTAAATAGTCCACAATCCAATATTCACAAATACCGAGCCGTTGATACTCATCCAACTTATCAACATAGTCGTCTTCCCAGTTAGTTGAAGTTACTTCTACTGCTAATTGTATAGGTTCGGTAAGGGCTCCGTAGCCGCGGACATTGCTATTCCATACTGATGCCTTGACCACGCCGACATCAGGATTTCTGCCTTGCTCTTGCCCCCTCGCTGTTACAGTTCTGAAAACTATATCTTTGTCAACGATATAGTCAAGTTCCAAGCGCCTGATTTCATCGTTAAAGCCAAATACTAGAAATCGTGCTACATTTTTATGAGCTCTGGTTGCTTCCACTTTGACAATCTCTCCATTTACAAGTTCGTAGATGCCCGATCCGTCGGGGTACTTTTCGATAAACTCTACAAATGTTAGTTTAGTTTTTGTCTGAACCATAAGACAAGCCCTCTTGTGTTAACTAGGTTAGGATTTATATCGTTTCCGGTTCCATTATAATTATATATTTGGATCGTATCAGTGCGATCGCGATCCAAGTAGCGATCGAGACCGCCACTTAATAAAATTTGACTGTCAGCGCTAAAATGTGAGAAATTTATCAAAGGTTTTGAATGTAAGATCGTTGACCGTTGCACGATCGTGATTTAACCACAGAGAACGCAGAGAACACAGAGGGAGATAAGAGAGATGAAAAATTCTGATGCTACGGGATTTGATATAACTCAGAGGAGAAAGAGTCATGAGTTTGAATGAGTTACCGGGAACAGAGCTAATTCTACCTGGTCATGGAGAACGCAATCGTTCATACTAGATGGTAGACACCTTCAATCTTAGGAGCCGTCTATGTTGCTAGAAGAAGTCAAAGAGCAGGTCTTCAAACTGCCACCGAGCGATCGCCTTGCGTTAGTGAGCGCCATCATTGAGTCCTTGCAATATCCGCCAGTTACCAGGGGCGATCGTTCTGGTGCGATTCAGCGGATGCGAGGCTTGCTAAAGACAGACCAACCCGCACCGACAGATGAGGACGTGGCTGCAATGTTGGAAGCGCGACGAGTGGATTTGCTACTATTGGGATATTGAATTTGAAGATGCTTATGACACTGACAATCGTAGCTGAACGGGCTCCTTTAAATGCAAATGAAGATGGTGTGATTCTCGTCGGCAAAACTCGCGTTACATTAGATACTGTAATCGGTGTTTTTCAGCAGGGCGCGACCGCAGAAGAAACTGTTTATCGCTATCCGTCTCTGAATCTAGCTGACGTTTATGCCACGATCGCCTTCTATCTCAAGCACGAATCGGAAGTAGAAGCGTACTTGCAACAGCGACGGCAGCAATCGCAAGAGATTCGCACTATGAATCAAGCAAAATTCGACCCACAAGGCTTGCGCGATCGCCTGCTTGCCCGCAAAACAGCGCAAGAACCATGTTAAAATTTCTTGCTGATGAAAACTTCGACAATACGATCGACCCAATAGTTAGGGCAACTAAAACTTAGAATGATTACTCTGATTCATCGTCGAGTCGAGGAAGCACGTCAGGGAATTAATCCGGCAGTAATTTGTCGGGTTCCATCGGGCTGGGTAGTGCTTGGTGATGTTCAGTTCTTGCAGGGGTATTCACTTTTGCTACCCGATCCAGTTGTGCCAAGTCTGAACGCTTTAACAATGGAGCAACGCATAATCTTCTTACAAGACATGACGGTTTTGGGTGATGCTTTGCTTGAGGTCACTGGTGCAATTCGTATCAACTACGAAATCTTGGGTAACAGTGAAGCGGCACTACATGCCCATGTGTTTCCGAGGTTCGCAACTGAGCCAGAAGAGAAGCAACGGAAGCCAGTATGGTTTTATGATTGGAAAAATGCGCCCCCATTCGATCCAAAGCAGGATCAACAATTGATGAATAAAATTGCAGCGACGATTGAGCAGTATCAGAAAAGTATGTAGAGGCAATAGCACTATAGGGCGATCGCGGCGGCATAACAACCCGGTCGAAGCGGCAAATTAATCGTTATAAAAGATAAACTTGAGTGCAATGGTATCAGTTCTATAAATTTTGCTATGACAACCACAGAAAAATTGATCGTGCTTGCTCTAGGTATTACCGCTATCAGTTTATTTGCTGGAATTCTCTATCAAGCAGTCAGTCAAATAATCGATCGACGCAAGTATCCTCCGCAGGGTGAACTGTTTGATATTGGAGGATTTCGTCTACATCTCAACTGTGTGGGAAAAGGGACACCAACAGTCATTATGGATGCTGGCGGTGGTGCTCCCTCAATTACGTGGGGTCTGGTTCCCTCTGAAATTGCTAAGTTTACTCGTGTCTGTACCTACGATCGAGCAGGGTTGGGTTGGAGCGATCCCAATCCCAAGATACCTCGCACAAGTCAGCAGAGTGTTGATGAATTACACGCCCTGTTGACGAAAGCTAAGATCGAACCTCCCTACATTTTAGTTGGCCACTCCTTGGGTGGAGGCAATATGCGACTATATGCCAGTCAACATCCAGAAGAAGTCGTCGGATTGGTGCTGGTTGATTCTGTCCATGAAGATCAAATAACACCCGCAATATGGAAGCGTATGAAAAGGGTAATTTTGCTTTACCAGCTTCTGATAATTGCCAGTCGGGTTGGAGTGTTACGATTAATCGGAGATATGAATGTGTTGCCAATGTTTAAGGATATCAAACAAGAAAGTCAAAAATATCCGTTGGCAGTGCAAGCTCTATTTGACACCTTCAAATCTTCCTGTTACCGCCCCTGTTATTGGGCAACTACGTCAAGTGAGCTTGCCAATATGAAAAGGAGCTTTCAGCAATTGCAAGCGAGTACACTACTGGGGAATCTGCCTTTGATTGTATTAAGTCAAGGCTCTAAAAATCCACAGATGAGTGATGAAAGATTCCAGAAATGGCAATTGCTTCAGCGAGACTTGACCCAACTATCCTCAAATAGCCAACATATCATTGCAGAAAATAGTGGACATCTTGTAATGCTAGATCAGCCTGAATTGGTGGTTAGTGCGGTTCATCAACTGATTGAATTGAGATCGCCACTTAATAAAAATTGACCGTCAGCGCTAAAGATGAAAGTGTTGGGTGAAGCGAAGCGTAGGGTTCGATCGCACTCAACGCAACCTACAATATTAAAACGGAAAATAATTGATCCGAAAGTAGAGGCCTTTTTCCTGGAAAGTTCGATCGCCCCCTCGGACATTAATCAAGGGAATACCATAGTCTAAGCGCATATTAAACCGATCGCCCATTTGCCACACCAATCCAACACCCGCACCCAAAAGTTTGTCAGAGTCAGCATTCGCTTTTTCTCCGGAATTGTTCCAGCCTACCCCAAAATCCACAAACGGAGCGACTTGCAACAATCCTTTGACTTTCGGCACGCGCCAAACTGGGATACGCACCTCCGCAGATGCGATCGCACCGCTATCAGTTAACAACAAATCCTGCCGGTATCCGCGCACGCTTTGCACGCCGCCGATCCCGATTTGTTCGAGGGAAAGCAGCGGGCGATCGGCGAACTGAATGTCGGAACGCACTATTAGCAAGGTTTCCGGCGCTAGCAGCCTCACGTACTGCGCTTGTCCGCGCCACGCCAGGAAGCGACTGTCAGGGCCGCTATCGTTCGCAGTAGCACCCAAAAAATTGGTACCGATGGAAAACTGCGATCGCGCTGCGAGCACTTGTCGGGAATTCCGCTGCACGTATTCTTGAAAAAACCGCACCGCCGAAACCCGCGTTTCGCCGCGCTCGTTTGCTCCCGCCGACAGCGCAAATCTTTCTCCCAACAGGAATGTATCGCTTTCTTGTCGCGAAAAAGTTACTCCCACAGCCAAAGTGCGATCGGGCTTTTCGACGATCGGCTGGCGGTAAGTTAACTCGTAAGTTCGCGATTTCCCCTCAATTTCCGCAGCATCAAACGGTTCCTCGATCACGTTAGTGCTCGCAGCACTCGCAGCAAACCGAATCGTGCCGTTGCGCGCGTTGACGGGGACTGTGTAGCTGCCGTTGAATTCGTTGCTGCCGTCGGTGTTAGCGTAGGATAGCTCTAATCCGTCGCCCAAACCGAGCAAATTCGCTTGATTGATGCGCGCGCCGCGCCGAAAACTGCCCACGCTGGGCGATCGATTGTTGTCTAGAAAAACTTCGCCGCTGAAGCTGTCTGCTTCTTTAATCCGCACTTCTAAACGGCTGTTTTCCGGGCGGCTTCCAGCTTGCAATTCTGCCGAAATATTGGCAATTAAGGGGTCGAGTTGCAGCATTTGCAACGCTTCCAGCAGCCGATCGCGATTCAATGGCCGCCTGGTGACACGTTCCAAGCGCGATCGCACGTAATTGGCATTTAAACGCCTGTTTCCACTAATCTGAATTTCATCTAATCCGCCTTCGACAATCCGAATTTTCACCACACCTCCTTCTCTGGGAAATGTTTGGTTGGCGGGAATTACAGCGCCGGAATTGATGTATCCTGCTGCTACGTATTTTTGAGTCACTGCCCCTTCTGCTGCGATCAGTTCGGCAAAGGTGATGTCGCGCCCCGCAAACTGTTGCGTAACTGCTGCGAGTTCGCGATCGCTAAAAGCTGTGTTTCCCTCAAATTCAAACCGCAAAACCCGAATTGTACCCGGAATCCCCGGTCTGGAATCGCCGGGAACTGGTGTTGGGGGAGTTGGTTGGAGGGGAGACGGCGGCGGCGGTTGCGGGGCTATTGGTGCAGGCAATTCCGGCTCTCTGGGTTGAATTGGGTTGGGCAGTTGGCTCAGTTGCGAATCTCGATCGATACCTATATTTTCTTTTAGCTTTTGATCTCGGTTAGAAAGCTGAGTTTCTCGATCGTTCGTGGCGAATGTGCGATCGACAGAATTGGCAGCTTCTGGCTGTAAATCGGGAGTTTCCGCAGGTAGAATTGGTGCCAAAGTCGATCGATCGGACTCAGTGGCCGGCAAGTCTTCCCGGGTGTCAAGATTCGTGTCGTTGGTTCGTAAAGGTCGATCGGCTCCGCTGCGGACTGTTGCCAAATCCTCAACATTTGAAGTCAAAATTTCAACGTTGCTCGCGGATGTTTTCGTCGGTTTTCCCAACCAAACTAAGCCAAAGATTCCAGCAATTAAAAATAATTTTTGCGATCTACAGTTCATATGATATAATTATTATTTCGCTAGATTGGGTGAAAATATTTTAAGGAACCAGCGCACCCTAAACTAACAATTAATCTTAACCGAAAAAAAGGCAACACCGGGCACTGCCAAGAATTTCCCAACGGCTAAAAACCAAAAGGTCGATCGACCTTTTGGTTCCTCCGCCAAAACTTACGCAGCAACCGGATGCAGATCCGCAAAAATATCTTTGACAGTTGACAGTTGACAGTTGACAGTTGACAGTTGACAGCATACAGGTTGACAGTTGACTTGACGAAAGGAGGGAGACCTCTACCGGAAAGGAAGAGGAGTCGAGCAATCAATCGTCTTTTTTTAATTTCTCCCTACAAGGCTTGGGGATTTAAACCAATTTTTCCTGGTAAGGAATGAGAATTAAATAACTTAGGAGCGCGAATTAAATAACTTAGAATTTTAATTATTGTGGGATGGGCGTCCCGCCCGTCCTTTAAAGACGGGCGGGACGCCCATCCCACAAACTACAGGTTTGTAGTGAGGACTTTAGTCCGCAAGAAGAAGGACTGAAGTTCTCACTACAAACCTGTGTGCGTCAAGGTTCGTAGTGAGGACTTTAGTCCGCAAGAAGAAGGACTAAAGTCCTCACTACAAACCTAATTATGCAGGGCGGCTCGCACTAGCAGCACCCATGGGAGCTCCGTCAGTCAATCCCACCAACTTAGCGCTCAACTCCCACATCCGCTCACCTTTCTCATCATCGCGCGCCTGCGGAGAAACCTTCTGCACAAAAGACTTACCATCTTTTTTCTGACGATTTCCCCAACTCCAATAAGCCCCAGATTGCTTGTATTCTGGATCTGCAACCACCATTGCCAGCCTTTCGCCCGCCAACTCCTGCGACACATAACCGCCGGTGATATTCTTCTGAAACAGCGGGAAAAGTTTCTGAAATAAAGGATAGTGATTGCGGAAAAGTGGCGTATCCGCCACGCATCCCGGATACAGCGAAGTGAAATTAATCCCCGTCGATTCGTGAAAGCGGCGGTGCAATTCCCGCATCGTCAGCACGTTGCAAACTTTGCTATCTTTGTAAGCCTTGACAGGTTCAAACTGCTTCCCATCTACCATCGAAACCGGATCTTGGAAACCCGCTTCAAAACCCTCAAACTTGCCCAAATCAGGACGCGGCGGAATCTTTCCACCCAACTCGTCTGGATTGTGAGTCACAGTTCCCAAAATCACGATTCTCGCATCTTGATAATAGGAAGGTTTCATGCTATCCATCATCAGATTGCACAGCAGGAAATGACCGAGGTGATTGGTAGTCATCGTCAACTCGTAACCTTCAGGGCTCCGCAGCGGTTCCTTAATCAAAGGCAGATAGATAGCTGCGTTGCACACCAAAGCGTCTAGAGGCCTGCCGCTTGATTTGAATTCCCGAGCAAATCGGCGCACGCTTTCCAAATCGCCCAAGTCAATGTGCATAATCGTGAAACTACCTTGAGGTATGCCCAACTCTTGAGCGGCGTCTCCGGCTTTTCGCACGTCGCGACAGGCCATGACTACGTGCCATCCTTTGTCTGCAAGGGCTTTGGCGCCGTACAAGCCGACGCCGGAGGATGCGCCGGTGATGATAACCGTTGACTTGTGATTTTGTGCCATTTTCTTAAAAATGCTTGGCTATTGATTATTTTGGGGCATCTCAAAAGCTGAGCTAGCAGCTCGGATGTTTTCAGATGCCCTCAGGTTAATAGGATAGGCCCAAACGTTGTGAATCTCAACTTTCTAGGTTGCCGATCGACACTCCTAGCCCATTTTCGGAGATTCGGGAGATAAGTTCGTAGTGCCGACTTCAGTCGGGAGATAAGTTCGTAGTGCCGACTTCAGTCGGGAGATAAGTTCGTAGTGCCGACTTCAGTCGGAATCGGAGTGCATTTTGCGGACTTAAGTCCGCACTACGAACCGTTTTTGCGGACTTAAGTCCGCACTGCGAACATGATATATATGAGGGAATAACTTGAACGCATTGAAAGGTAAAGGTAGTCGGAAATGGTCTTGTTAAAAGTATTAGGTATGAGCTATTATTGAGAAATAAGTTATCAAGATATGCTCAATTTATGGCTGATGTTTTCATAGCTATTTGCTCAGTAAATCAGCGATCGCCCCAACCAATAGATTTGGCTCCACAGGCTTGGAAATGTGCCTCTGAAAGCCTGCTGCCAGAGCTTGTTGGTGGTTGATTTCTCCAGCATAGGCAGTCAATGCGATCGCCGGGATCAGCCCCCCCCGCTCCGGTGATAGAGAACGCACATATCCGATCAAACTGTAGCCATCGACTTCTGGCATTCCAATATCGCTCACCAAAACATCCGGCACAAACGACTCTAGGGCTACCATAAATTCAGCCGCAGATGCAACTGTCATCACCTCCGCTCCAGCCATAACCAGGAATGCGCCGATTACTTCCCGGCTGTCTGCCTCGTCATCAATTGCCAACACTCGGATGCCTCTGAGATCCTGTTCTGCTTCTAATAACTTGTCCGGATTTTCCCCTGTTTTGACGTTCAGCAGCGGCAGGCTGACTCTAAAAGTGGCTCCTTTTCCTTCCCCAAAACTGTCAGCTTTGATTGTTCCGCCGTGGGCTTCTACCAGTTGATAAACGATCGCCAGTCCCAACCCTAGCCCCCCGTGTTTGCGAGTAACAGAAGCATCTTCTTGACGGAAAGACTCAAAGATGTAGGGCAAAAAGTCTCGATTGATGCCTTTACCCGTATCTGTTACCACAATCTGCGCTTGGTTGTCTGCTGACTCTAGTCGAACGTCTATCCGTCCACCATTGGGAGTGAACTTGACAGCGTTGGAAAGCAAATTCCAGACAATTTGCTGGAGGCGAACCGCATCCCCAGACACTTGCCCGATATTGGATAGCACGTGATGAATCAGAATTGACTTGGCGGTGGCGGCAGTCTGCACTGTTTCGATCGCAGATTCAATGGTAGACAACAAATTGACAGCAGTCACATTCAAACTCAGTTTGCCGCGCAGCACGCGAGCCATATCGAGCAAGTCGTCAATTAATTGAGCCTGTGCCAGGGCATTCCGTTCGATCGTCGCTAACGCTGCTACAGTTTTGGTTTCATTCAGCCTGCCAGTTTGCAGCAACTTCGTCCAGCCTAAGATCCGGTTGAGGGGCGATCGCAACTCGTGAGAAAGCACCGCCAGAAACTCGTCTTTGATGCGGTTAACTCTTTCCGATTCGGCCAGGGCAGCTTGTTTTAATTGCAGAATGCGATCGCGTTCGATTTCCGCTTGTTTGCGATCGGTGATATCCCGCGAAGTCGATAAGATTTGTACAACTTGGCCTGCCACATCCCGGATCGGTGCTAACACGACATCCCACCATTTTGGCGTGCCTTTGGCGGTGGCACAAAAGCCCTGAAATCTAGCCACTTCTCCTGCCTTCGCCGCCGCGATCGCAGCTTCCACCTCTTCCCGAGCTTCATCTTGCCAAAAACAGAGCCATTCCGCGTTCAAATAGGGGGTGAGATCGTCGATCTCCAACAGGCACATCCCTCCTGTATTTATGTATAAAAGTCGTGCATCCAGATCCAGCACTTTGATGCAGTCGCTGCTGCTGTCTAACACCCGTTTTCTAAACTCTTCACTGTGACGCAGTGCTTCCTCGGTGTGCTTGCGATCGGTGATATCCAAATCTACGCCCGACATCCGCATCGCTTGCCCGATCGCATTATAAAACACTTTCCCCAGGCTCAGCGCCCACCTGATTCTGCCGTTGGGATAGATCACGGTTATCCTCCACAATCAAAACAGTGCGCTCAACTTGACTCATAATTGGTCTTCCTCCGGAGACTGAACAGGGAGCATCGTGATTTCAAACCAGTAGCTCAACAACGTCTGAATACTTCGCTTCAACAGCTTAAAATCCATAGGTTTGATGATATAGCTGTTCGCTCCTTGTTCGTAGCAGGCTGCGATGTCTTTGGGATTGTTAGATGTGGTGAAAACAACCACCGGAATCTTTTTCAAATTACGATCCTGTTTTATTTTATATAGTACCTCTCGCCCATCCGTTCCCGGTAAGTTGAGGTCTAGCACAATCAGTCCCGGACGCGGAGCAGTGTTAGGATTGGTGTAGGGTTCGGTGCGGTAGAGAAACGCCAGGGCCCGATCGCCATTAGTGCAGCGATAGACGGGGATTTGCGAAAAAGATGGGTGTAGGTAACGTTGGAACGCTTCAAAGTCTTCGTTGCTGTCTTCAACGATCAGCAAGGGAGGGAGTTGCATAGCACGCATCGCTGAATATCCGGTCATGGTTTGACCGCTGCTGACAATGTGGGCGTTGCTGAATCAGGGTATGAGACGAGAAAAAATGCGAGATTGGAGCCGAAAATGATTTCTGGGATTTTGATTGGGAATTGGAACATCTCCAAATTT
>NZ_JAEQCF010000133.1:0-10410 GCF_020738625.1 Microcoleus sp. PH2017_09_SFU_O_A | reverse complement strand
GTAGACTGACATTCCGGGCATTGCATAATATTCCTTTTAAATGTGTGTGATTTGTGACGCTCCGACGACCATTTCATCATACCCTAGTTCAGCAACGCCCAATTATTCAAAATCATTCAACAGTAATAGAGACGGCGGTTGAAACCGCGTCTACACAGACAAACCCACCTCCGTGGGTTGAAGAGTTAATTTTCTAATAGTCGATCGCACATTTCCCCCAAAAGTCGATCGAATTACTCGTAGGGGCGATCGCATTTTGGCGACAAACCTTAACAAAAAACCAAAGATTTTCTGTCCAAAAGCGAAATATTCATTGACGCGCATCCAGGATTGCCCAATATTTGGTAATTATGACTTGTCTGTGGGGGCTGGGTGAAGCATTCGGGTATTAGATGGTAGCTTGGGAATCAACTATTCTCGCCCGAATGCTTCACCCCTACAAATTTATCGGTATTCGGGCGTAGCGTAGCGGGGCATAAGCCATCGCACAAATCCCCAAAAAGGCGATCGCGCGATCGTATCCACCATCAACAACACCGCAAAAAAAGACGGGGTAGTGCCGTTTCCCCGCCCAAAACAAAGCCACTAAATTGTTTGAAAATCAACAACAACAAAATAAGGACACAGCATTGCCGTGTCCTTATCTTGTTGGGATACAGCATTGCTGTATCCCCGTGCATACCCTTGATATTCAGATTAGAATTCTTGCCGTTTAGAACAAGAACAATTCAGAATTACCCGAAACTCCCAAATTGACATTGACAGTAGCAAACAAACTGTTGCCACCAACCGTCGAACCGTTGCTATCGTAATACAGCTTAGTAGTATTAGCTGCACTATCGAAGAGAGCAATAATCGACGGCGAAGTCAAGGATGACTCGATCGCGCTTACAGTAGCAACAGTGCTGCTGTACCGGTAGAAATTCACACCCAAAGGCCCCGAACCCAACCCAGCAAAAGCAATCTTGTCAATGTTAATTACATCATCAACAATGCTGTAATCCGTAATGATATCCCCGCCACCAGCAGTAGTTCCGGTGAACACAAACACATCAGAACCCAATCCACCGCTGAGAGCATTTGTTCCCAAACCGCCGATTAAAGTGTCATTACCAGCACCACCGGAGATGCTGTCATTACCAGCACCACCGGAGATGCTGTCATTACCAGCCCCACCGTTGAAGATATCAGCACCGGAACCACCGTTCAAAATATCGGAGAACTCAGTACCAGTGACGTTATTCGCCACAGTTGAATTGCCAGTAAACAAGACAGGAGTGGTAAAGTTATAACCGCCCGCACCAGAACCGAAGTTGTAAACTCCAGTTGTCGGGAAAGTACCCGGATTAGTCACTAAATTGACAATGCTACCAGAAGTCGGAGCAGGGGTAGTTGGAGAAGCAACGATCGTCCCTGTGAACACAAAGTCTGCTGTGCCCAAAGTCCCCGCAGCCGTACCCAAATTAGCAACAGTTGTGAAACCACCTGCCGCTGTACCATTCGAGTCAAACACCAACACCGTCTCGCTGTTCGTATTCGTATATACGAAGAAACCAGGAGTTGTAGAACCACCCACAGCCTTAGCTTGAGCCGCCTCCACAGTCGAATAATTGGCACCGGTGAAAATCACCAATTGTTTGCCAGTAATGTCAGGATTTGAACCGCTCGCACTGACAAAATTCGTAGAAGTCAAATTGCCGAAAGCGTTCGCAGCAAACTGCAATTTGTCAGTTCCGAAGGTAAAGTCAGTAATCGTATCCGGGCCGTCGCCGGGAGCCTTGAAAGCAAAGATATCTGCACCAGAACCGCCAGTCAAAATATCTACACCGGCACCACCGGTGATAGTATCTGCACCGCCGCCACCAGCGATCGTATCTGCACCGCCACCACCGTTGAGGATATCAGCCAACTCAGTACCAGTGACGTTATTCGCCACAGTTGAATTGCCAGTAAACAAGACAGGAGTGGTAAAATTGTAACCGCCCGCACCAGAACCGAAGTTGTAAACTCCAGTTGTCGGGAAAGTACCCGGATTAGCAACTAAATCAACAATGCTGCTGGAATTTGTAGAAGTACCAGTCGGAGCAGAACCAGTCGCACCAGTAAACAAGAAGTCTGCTGTGCCCAAAGTTCCCGCAGCCGTACCCAGATTCGCAACAGTTGTGAAACCGCCTGCCGCTGTACCGTTCGAGTCAAACACCAACACCGTCTCGCTGTTCGTATTCGTATATACGAAGAAACCAGGAGTTGTAGAACCGCCCAAAGCCTTAGCTTGCGCCGCTTCCACAGTCGAATAATTCCCGCCGGTGAAAATCACTAACTCTTTGCCAGTAATGTCAGGAGTTGAACCCGTCACACCGTCAAAGTTAGTAGTAGTCAAATTCCCGAAAGCACCACTGGCAAACTTGAATTTGTCAACCCCAAAGGCAAAGTCAGTAATCGTATCACCGCCTTCACCGGGAGAATTGTAAACAAAGATATCTGCACCACTGCCGCCAGTCAGAATATCTGCACCGCTACCACCGCTGAAGATGTCAGCAAATTGAGTACCAGTGACATTGTTAGCCTTCGCATCTCCGGTAAATAAGACGGGTGTGCTGAAGTTGTAACCGCCAACACCTGAACCGAAATTATTGCTACCACTCGGATAGGTATTCCCAGCAGCAGTTAAATCTACAATGCTGCCGGAATTTGTAGAAGTACCAGTCGGAGAAGTTGCGATCGCACCAGTAAACACAAAGTCTGCTGTGCCCAAAGTCCCCGCCGCAGTACCCAGATTCGCAACAGTTGTGAAACCGCCTGGTGCTGTACCGTTAGAGTCAAACACCAACACCGTTTCGTTCGCAGCATTGTTATATGCGAAGAAACCAGGAGTTGTAGAACTTCCTGTAGCCTTAGCTTGTGCCGCTTCGAGACTGGCATAGGTTCCGCCAGTGAAAATGACTAACTCTTTGCCGGTAATGTCAGGAGTTGAACCGCTAACACCGTCAAAGTTAGTAGTAGTCACATTGCCGAATTCGCTCGATACAAACTGGAATTTATCTGTTCCAGATTTGAAATCAGCAATTTTATCGCCACCTTCTTTAGTTGTGTTGTAAACAAACAGATCTGTGCCACTGCCACCGCTGAGGACATCAGCACCGAGGCCGCCGGTGATGGTATCGTTGCCGTCACCGCCGTCGATGGTATCGTTAAAGTTGCTGCCGACAATGTTGTCATCGCCAGCCAAAGCCTTGAAATTAACTGCGGCCGGATAAGTGCCGAAGTTTAAATTGTCAGGGCCGGAAGTACCGACAGGAACATTTAGTTGCGGGCCGCTGAAGACAAAGTTCCTGATTTGCAGGCTAAATTTCAGCGAGAAACTGGTGACAATTTCAAAGCGCGCCCCAACAGCAAATACCAGCACGGAACGGTTAGTTTCGGCATCTGTAAACTGACAGAAAGTAGGTGCGTCACTGTTGCCGCCCAAAGCTGCAAACCGCGCTTGCAAAGTGGCGATGCTGGTAACGGTGATATCGGCGCTGAAGTCGAGTAAGTTAGAACTGCCGATCGATCCAACAGTAGAAGTAGCCGTAATCGCCAGTCGAGTCAAGCTGGTAAGGCTGAGATTGCCAAAAGCTGCGGCAGACAACTCTAAGAGATCTTCATCAGCCTTAAAGTCAGTAATTAAGTCAGCATCTAGAACTGTTTTAATCTTTTCGCGGGAAACTTTGTAAATAAAGCGATTCTTACCAGCGCCTCCAATCAGAGTATTGGTTCCTTCGCCACCGTCGATCTCATTCTCGCCATCGCCGCCTTTAATTTTGTCATTGCCAATACCGCCGATGAGTTTGTTTTTGCCTTTACCACCTTCGATATCGTCATCGTCATCGCCACCTTCGATATCATTATCGCCATCACCGCCTTTGATTTTGTTTTTGCCTTTACCTCCTTTGATTTTGTTTTTGCCTTTACCACCGATGATATCGTCATCGTCATCGCCACCTTCGATATCATTCTCACCATCACCGCCTTTGATTTTGTTTTTGCCTTTACCTCCTTTGATTTTGTTTTTGCCTTTACCACCTTCGATCTCGTCATCGTCATCGCCACCTTCGATCTCGTTATCGCCGCCATCGCCACCTTTAATTTTGTTTTTGCCGTTACCTCCTTTAATTTTGTTTTTGCCTTTACCACCTTCGATCTCGTCATCGCCATCGCCGCCGTCGATATCGTTATCGCCGCCATCGCCACCTTTAATTTTGTCCTTGCCTTTGTTTGCTTTAATTTTGTTGGTCTTGTTACCGCCTGTAATGGTATCGTCGCCGTCGCCGCCTTCGATGTCGTTATCTAGCGTGAGCGAACCGACAATCACTTGAGGAGTTGTATTGCCAGCAAAATTAAAGATATTTTGCTCGACATTGAAGCTAAAACGTTGGCTGGTGACAATATTTCTGCCGTCGCTTACTTCAAAACCAAAACTAGCCGCACCGCTAAAACCTTTTACAGCTTGGAAAGTTAACAAATTGAGGCTAATGTCTACTTGAGTGAAGCTCAAACCGACTTGTGTTACCTCTACTCCCTTAAAGAATAGTTTCCCGGTTTTAGCATCAGGGAGCTCCGTTAACTTAAAGACTGTTTCGCTAGCACTTTGCTCGTTATCGACAAACTTCAACAAGTCACCAGTAATAGTTTGTGGCAAGCCGTCGGAACCGACAGTGAGTGTTTTGTTGGCTTGCGATCGCGGAGGGGTACTAACTATTCGACTTGGGGTTGGAGTTGGAGTTGGGCTTGGGCTTGGAGAGCTACCATTAACTCCCAAAAAGTCGCCAGCATTGAGAATCGTGGCGCTAACATTCAACAATAGTGCCAGCACCAACTGATTGCTGCTGAGTCGAATTTCGGTATTGAGGCCGACTTGTACAAACAACAAGCTGCTAAAGTTCAAGCTGCCAGACAGTAGAAACTTGTCGAAGCCGTCTGCGTAGTCAGTGATGACGGAACTTCCGGGAGTGGTATTGTTACCCATATCCATGACAAAAACGTCATTTCCAGCACCGCCGCTACAGGTATGGTTGCCAGTACCGCCAACGATCGTATCGTTGCCAGCATTACCCATCAGCGTATCGTTGCCAGATCCGCCGCCGACAACGCTGTCGTCGCCATCGCCGCCGTCTGCCATGTCATTGCCGTCGCCAGTAACGAGGGTATCGTTGCCAGTACCGCCCATCACGGTGTCGTCACCGGCGCCACCGACAACGCTGTCGTCGCCTTCGTCGCCGCTGCAAGCGTCGTTGCCTTCGCCACCGATCAAGGTATCTTTGCCGTCGCCGCCGACAACGCTGTCGTCGCCTTCGTCGCCGCTAACGTTGTCGTTGCCGGCACCACCTGTTGTGGTGTCGTCGCCGCTGCCTCCCATTACGGTGTCGTCGCCGTCGTCGCCGCTGCAATCGTCATTGCCAGCACCGCCGATGACGGTATCGTTATCTTTGCCACCGTTAACGGTGTCATTGCCTTCGCCGCCGTTAACGTTGTCGTTACCCCGATCGCCCCTGACAGTATCGTTGCCTTCGCCACCATTGCAGGTGTCGTCGCCTTTGCCGCCGTAGACGGTATCACTGCCGCTGCCGCCGTCAACGTCATCCTTGCCGTCGTTGCCGTGTACCCAGTCATCGCCGTCATCGCCTTTGCAGGTATCGTTGCCGGTGCCACCAGAAAGAGTGTCGTTGTCTTTGCCGCCGTAGAGGGTATCGTTGCCTTCGCCGCCGTCGCACTTGTCGTCGCCGCGATCGCCTCTTATTTCGTCATCGCCATCGCCGCCCTCGCAATCGTCGCCGTCTTTGCCTCCATAGAGTTTATTTTTGCCACTCTTTCCTTTGAGTTTGTCTTTGCCTCTTTTGCCGTACAGCGACTGGTTAGCGCCCGTGGCAACAATTATGTCATCGCCATCGGTACCTTCGATCGTCTGCGGATCGCTACCGCTGTCATCTTTTTTGTCTTTGTCTTTTTTGTCGCCCGCACCTTCTTCGGGTACACCGCTCAATTCAGGAATTTTGCTGCTATCATCAGTAACTTTGGGGGATTCGTCCTTAGGCAGATTCGGAACTTTGCCGTTAGTGATGCCGCTGTTTTGTGCGATCGCATCGTCCACTAACTTGCCTAACCCGCTATCGGAATTGATAGCACTAGCATCCCGAAAATCGGCGAGTCGATCGAGCTCGCTGGGGGAAAACACGAGTTTTGGCTGCTCATCATCCAGGGCGATCTGTGAAAACAAAGTGGTTTTTTTTAGGTCAGAAATTTCTGTTTCATCTCGATCTGGAAAAAGTGTTCCCGATACATTTTCCAACATTTCTTCTTTCATCTTTGATATTTCCACAAAAGGGCTGAGTTTCTTTGAGTCAGTTTATCAGCAAGGAGGATGTAGCAGAAGCATAATTTTACAACTTCATACTTTCGCCTGTTAGAGCGGCTGATGTCCTACCTTTCTGTTTATAGATGCTATTTATTTAAACTGCAAGGGGTTATTTCCATCCGTTGCGAGTTGTATATTCTGCAATTGCCCACCCCAAATAATTAAGCCGCGACATACACCCCAAGTCCTGCGCCGGAGCGCAACTCGCTTTTGATGTTATCCGTAATTTCTACAGTAAGCCGCGCCTAAATGGGCCGGATTGTAGATTTTCTACGTAATTTCTACAGTGGATTTGCAGAATGTAAACTCGCAACTGACAACTCCCACATAACTACCCAAAACCTTTATTACCCAAATTTTACCTTGCTTTTCCTGCGATCGAGCCTAGTTGCCTTAACTTTTTGTAACACTCCCAGCTCTGACAAATCCTTCCCTGACTTAGGATTTGCATCTCTTTTGCCAGTGACTGTACGCTCCTAATTTTAGTTCCCGATGATTAATAAATAAATTAGATGATTCGCCCCGGCAAATATTTGTTTTAATTTTCTGTCGTATAAGTTTATCTGAATTCGAGCCAGCCTCGCGAACTGATAAGATTTTGTATTTTAGAACAAAATAGCAATTCTGCCCAATAATATCTGGCTCAATACAGATTTTCAACAGTTGACAGTTGACAGTTGACAGTTGACAGTTTGAGAGCGGCCTCTACCGAAAAGTCCGAGTATTGGAGTAATGAATAGCCTGATTTTAATTTCTCCCGCTCCGGGTTCCGGCTTTCGACTAATTCTTTCTTGTAAAATTCTATAACACATAGCAATAAACACATAATTTATACGATTTTAGGTTTGAGATTTTAAATTTGAGATTAGTAATGACAGATTTTGTATTGTCTTGAACCTTGCCTACAATTGCATTAATTTTTGCCAAGAAGAATGGGTTTAAAGCCTCCTCCTTTTAGGGGGAAATAAAACAAAATTCTTCACTGTTTCAATCCTCTTCCTTTTATGGAGAGGTAGCCCTCAAGCGGTCAACAGTCAACTGTCAACAGTCAACTGTCAACTGAAAAGTGGCATTGTTTTTGGTTAAAATTACAAGCTCGATCGGCATTTTGAGCGCAAATGACCCGTGGTGGACACGATAAACCCGGTTTATTTGTAAGTTTATGGTTGCCTTTTCCCAATATTTCACCGAAAAAGAGGCTGGATGAGGCTCAGTCCTCTAGATGAGAAAAATCCTGGTTGCTGGAAAGGGCTGGAATATTCGATAGCAGTTGTATTCTGAAAACTTCTCGGACACTTGACTTTATTTTTCCTGCTTCACTTTAGCTAGATTAAGACAGTTAAACAAAAAAATAACATTAACATAGAAGCGGTAAATTAGCAATAATCGATGAGGAATTTTAGAGGGTCGCTCTATCGATTAGCGATCGCCGCTCAGGGCTTATGGATGAGGACTCAGGGCTTACGGATGAGGACTCGCCGGCTGACCAATTCATTAATTGACACAAAATCAAGATTTGAAATGGGGGGTTGATGGTAGAGGATAAGTGGTGAGGACACAGCGATCGATCGCTACCGCCAAAAATTTACTCAAAATTGCCTGCGATATTGCCCTGAAACAGGTGGGCGATAGCTGAAGTAATCTTAATAAGAACTAGAGATCCGCCTGGTAAAGTGCCTCCTATTTAACTTTACTGAGCAATGACAAACTCAAGTTTCCGACGAATGTAAAGGGGTCTGCGGTAGAGGTGCAAAATGTTCAAAATAGCAAGATTGGAGAAAATTCGGCTTTCACCAAGCCATAGGGCAATCAAAACTAATAAACTGTTATTAAAGTACAAGTTTTATAGCCTCAAAGTGTTTGAACAAATATATTTGATCCCAGCGATCGCCCGATCGGGGGAAGCGCATTCAGAAACTTTGATTGAAAGAGTAAAAATTAGTTTGCCGATCGCGATTGCTAGCTGCAAAAACGCAGGCACATTCAGACTTGAGGCGGGGGGGCGCTAAATTGGTGAGCCAAGAATTTAAACTCTCAGTCACCCCAGTTGGGGACGACGAATATCTAGTGCGGACAGAAAAGGTTGCACCCGGTGTACCCTTAGCAGAGCAACAAGTCCGCTGGCCGATCGACCAATGGCTGGCACTGTCTGCTCAACTGATGAATGACCCGATGGTGGGCGTGTTCCAAGGAACTGGTGCTGCCGGTCGCACAGGGCGATCGACAAAAAACTCAGCGCCGAATTTAGTAGCCCTGGGGCAACAATTATACAGCGGACTGTTTCAAGGAAACTTGCGCGATAGCTGGACTTGCGCTCAAGGCATCGCCCAGCACCGCCGAGAAGTGCTGCAACTGCGCCTGGGACTCAAAGGCAGGCACTTGCCGCGGCTGCCGTGGGAAGTGCTGCACGCGGGCGATCGCCCTTTAGCAACCGGCACCGATGTCGTGTTTTCCCGCTACCAACCAGGTACAAGTTTGTTCAAACAAACCCGGGTGGTACCCAGCAGCGGCCCGCTAAAAATTTTAGTGGCGATCGCCTCTCCGAGCGATCGAGACAGCTTGCAGCTCAAACGAGAAGTGCTCCACTTGCAACAAGAACTGCAAAACCGGAGCGCTAATCCCCTCAAAAACGGCCCACACTCCGAAATTCAACTGACGATTCTCGAACAGCCCGATCGAGAACAGCTTACTCAAGCCCTAGAACAAGGACACTACCAAGTCTTGCACTACGCAGGCCACAGCAACTTAGGTTCCAGAGGTGGCGAACTCTACCTAGTCAGCAGCCGCACCGGGTTAACCGAAACCTTGAGCGGCGACGACTTAGCCGGATTGCTGGTTAACAACGGCATTCAGATGGCCGTGTTCAATTCCTGCCGCGGGGCCTACGGCGACCCCTCAGACATCGGCGAGGACAGTTCGGAACGCAATTTAACCGCAGCCTTAATCAAGCGGGGCATTCCGGCAGTGCTAGCAATGGCAGAAAGCATTCCCGACGATGTAGCCCTAACTCTGACGCGACTGTTTTACCGCAACCTCAATCAAGGCTATCCAGTCGATCTCAGCCTGAGTCGGGCCAGGGCGGGACTAATTTCTGCCTACGGTTCTCACCAGTTATACTGGGCTTTGCCGATTCTCTACCAGCACCCGGACTTTGACGGCTATCTGACGGGCGCCCCAGCCCAAAGCGGGCCATCCGGTTCTCCGGTGCCAAATTTAATCCTACCGGGAACGCCGCCGGCGGGAGCGGCCACAGAATGGAAGGCGCCGTCTGGACTCTCGACGATCGCCCCATACCCCCCCATCGCAGCCAATCAACCGCAGGAGTCAGACACAGATGACGGCGAAGTCTGGGAATATTTTCCCGACCAATTAAAAGAGCGCAGGGATTGGGTTCACCAGAACGATCGGTCTTCTGCTGCTAATTCACCGAACTCTATTCCTAATTCTGAGTCGGCGGCGATCCAAGCAACTCGGGTAACTACACCGACTCCGAAATCGTTCAAACAATCGGGATTGCAAAAATGTCTGGTAGTGATGCTTTGCTTGTTCCCCGTTGCTGTGAGTGCTGGCTTGTTTGGGTGGCGGCACTCACAGCAACGAGGCACGAAACCAGAAGAGTTACTGCCGGCGGTACGGACTCCCCTGTCGCAAAATTACTTGCAAGAACGTCACCAAGCAGAATGAAGAAGCAAGAAGGCATCAAACAGTTCACTTAATCTAAAAGGAAGGAAGAAGAGCAACAGAGCCAGCTTGAGTGCAAGCTGTATTTTACGTTTCATTTAGGATCGCGAATTAAATAATTTACACATATTTGTGGGATGGGCGTCCCGCCCGTCCAGAAAGGACGGGCGGGACGCCCATCCCACAAGAAGAATAAAAATTGTAAGTTATTTAATTCTTATTCCTTAAGTGAATTTACCGCTCGTAAAAACATGGACAAAGCTACCCAAAAGTAGTCAATGTTAGACATCTACGTTAGTAATTTTAGTCCACAGTCCTAAAACTACAGGAATAAA
>NZ_JAEQCF010000015.1:0-75706 GCF_020738625.1 Microcoleus sp. PH2017_09_SFU_O_A | reverse complement strand
TATTCCAACCTTAGCAGAACTTGCGAGTGAAAAAGCTACCCACAATTGAGCAACAATGGGTAGATTTGTCCAAGAATCAAGTTACAGTTTCTAGCCCCCTTAAAAAAGGTGGGGACAAGTATCCGAGCAAAGTCCCCCTTCTTAAACGGGATTTAGCAGGGTCAAAGAGTGGCTCGCGTCTGGGACAATAAAACCACCCTGCTTCAGAAGGGGGATGCGAGGGGAATGTGGACTCGGATAAAAGCGAGATGATTCAATCGTTTCAGACTTAAGTTGAGACCAATACTTACTACCTAGCCCAGTCAGTACCGCGCCATATCGTGAAAAACAAGACGCTAGAAATCAACGCGCCCAGCAGCCACTTAACAGCATTTTTAAATAACCCCATGCGCTGATTTGACTGCACCGTGGCCCTTTGCGCCTGCAAGCGTTCCTTAGCCGGAGTAATTCTCGAAAGAATTTGGCTTTTCAATTCCTGCGGGTTTTGCGTATTCGCTTGCACTCCCAAACGGCTAAGTTCCCCAGCCAAAGTCTTTAAATCTTCAGGAGTACCCTTATTCAGCCGTTCTTCTACTTGCTGCAATTGAGCTAATTGTTGGTCGGCTTGAGTAGTAATTTGCTTGTCGTTTTGGTTGTTGACATAGATAGTGCCAAAAATTCCCAAGGGCATCATCAACAGAAAAATCACCGCCAGCAGCAGACAAACCCAAGACAAAACTTTCAAAAGAATGTTTTCCAAACTTCTGCGGTCATATCCTTCGCCAAAAAATATCAGCGCCATTGCCAATAGAGGAACTGGCACCCGTTCCACTACAGCGCCAATTGTCTGCAATTCCCAGACGCGATTGCCAAAATTTGCTGGTATCAAAACTGCGATCGTATCTAATAAAGATAGAATTAATAGACCGTAGCCAATCCAACGCAACCTGTAGATAGAAAAACCTTGCTCGCCTTGTACGTCATTCATAACATCATCACAGTTGTTGTTAACAAAAACAATCTCTCTCGATCCGCTAAAAAACGGATACAAGCTACAGATTGAAGTAGTCGAGTCTCCACATTTTAGACCAAAGTTAGAGTTCCTAGATTCATCTGCTATTGTAAATCTAAAATCTAAAATCTAAAATCTAAAATCTAAAATCTAAAATCGACTGACTTAAGGTTCGGGAAATCGCGGCTGCCACCACCCATACCAAGAAACCCAAGCATTTTCTAACACTTTTTGGGCATTTTCTGGAGTTGTTTTATCCAAAGGCACAGACATCTGAGTCCACAAACATCGCCGATCTTGAATATTTCCCCTACCCAACAGCCAAAACAAAACCCGGTTTGGCTGCCAATCGCGAGTGTTGCGATTGTATCTAAACTGTTCGGCAGTGACTGTAGCACTGCCGCGAGGATTGATACACGAACTCAAATACAATCGATTTTGCTGTTGCAAAATTCCGTGAAACCCCGCGCCTTGAGTGTTTGCTAATGTTAGTTTACCAGGAGACGACTTCAGAATAGTATGTCCCTTCATCATACTTTCCACATCCCCGATGGTGCCTACCACATAGCGCATCTCTATTTCTAGAGCAATGTTACTTTTTTGATATTCATACTTTCTGGCAGCCTTGACTTCTGAAGTATCGCTAATTTTCAGCGGCGCGCTGTTTTGTAGTTTCCACTCTGCTAGAGGCACCGTAGAGGGAAAGTCAAACTGGGTTGCAGAATTATTGCCTTTCGAGGGATAGAATGTCAATTTGCCTGCGACTAATAAAACCCCTGCAAGAGTAACAGCCAAAAGAGAAATCCTAACTGGTTTCCAATAGGTAATAGCCATTATTAATTTTATTGCTCCTGATTTTGTGGTTCGTTTTTTAAGATGGCAAACCAGCAGAATAACCCGAAAATTAATACAGCAATCATCGAAAAGACTACCGAACCATTTCCTTCGTGCCAGTATTTAAATGCTTGGGGTTGAGATAACGATACTAGCACTGCCATGAGAGAAACTCGGGCGGCATTAACTACAAATGCAATCAGGACTGCAACGATCGGCACTAGAATTTTCTGCCCCACAGTTGTCGGAAACATCAGCAAGAAAACCAGGGCTAGTCCTAACAATTGTAGAATTGCATTCACCCCCGAACAGCCGTGATATACTTCGACGCTGCCCTTTTCTAGGATGAGAAAAACTCCTTTGCGTTGAACTTCAAATCCTATATAGTGCAGGATAAAAGTTGAAACTTTTGCTGTGTATAGAGCTACATCAACAAATACTCCGATTAATCCGGGAGGAATAGCTGTATAGGCAAGAATTAGCAGTTCCTGCGAATATTGTTTCAGTCCTTTTGTGCCGGAAGCTAGCAAGGCCAGACTTATTCCTGTCAAGAAAGGCGAAGCCCTGATAAAAAAGTCGTATCCAAATATCGAAGAACTTTTGAGCAAGATGAAAGCAATTAACGATGCCCCAAAGAAACTGGCGAAAATTCCACTTTCAAAGGTTAAGGATTCGTGCCTTTCCCAAATGAGAAATGCTACAACTCCCCAAAACAGTAACATTGTGCCAAATAGGTCTGTGTCGTTGGTTCTGGAAGTCAGAGTCAGTTGCACGGCAATCAAACCGGAGGCGATGCCTAACAGCCAGTATTTCGGTTCTTGGATGTGTTTTAGCCAGTTGATTTCGGTCATTGCTGCTTTCTGTTTTTACTAAAAACTTTTAAAATGCTTAATTCGATCGCTCTTTTGAAATTATCAGCTACAAACAGTTGGTTTTATGGGCTATGGATGAAGTTTAACTAAATCTTCACATACATTGACAATTGTCAATGTATGTGATAAATGCAAAAGTCATTGTTGGTCGTTATTTGTTAGTTGTTAAGTATTAGGTGTTAATTACTGGTTTTAATAACTAATAACGAATAACCAATAACGAATAACCAATAACTAATTAGCGTATATCTTGCTGTAGTAAGTTTGATATTCCTCGGAAAGCAGGGGTTCCCACCACTCGCGATGGGCTAAGTACCATTCCACGGTCTGCCGCAAACCTTCTTCAACTGTGACTGAGGGAGTCCAACCTAACTCTGTTTTAATTTTGTTGGCATCAATAGCATAACGCCGATCGTGCCCAGCTCGATCTTTGACAAATGAGATCAGTTGTTCGCAAGGACGCGCGGGCAAATCAGCAGCTAATTCGTCCATTAGTTGGCAGAGCATTTTGACTAAATCGAGATTTTTTACCTCGTTATTGCCGCCAACATTGTAGGTTTCCCCAGGCTGGCCGCGGTTGATAACGGCATCTAAGGCGCGGCAGTGGTCGAGCACGAACAGCCAATCTCGCACGTTTTGACCGTCGCCGTATACTGGCAGCGGTTTGCCCAATAGCATATTGATGCACATTAATGGAATCAGCTTTTCGGGGAAGTGATAGGGGCCGTAATTGTTGGAACAGTTGGTGATAATTGTTGGGAGCCCGTAGGTGTGGAAATAGGCGCGGGCGAGGTGATCGCTGCCAGCTTTGGAGGCTGAGTAGGGACTGTTGGGGGAGTAGGCGGTGGTTTCGGTAAATGCTGGATCGTCGGGGCCGAGACTGCCGTAAACTTCGTCGGTAGAAACGTGGAGGAAGCGCATTTGTGATTTCACAGACGAATCATCAATTGCTTCCCAATGCTTGCGGAAGGCTTCTAAGAGTGTGAAGGTGCCGACTACGTTGGTTTGAACGAAGGCGCCAGGCCCGATAATCGATCGGTCAACGTGAGATTCTGCGGCAAAGTGAGCGACTGTGTTGATGTTTTCTTCTTTCAGCAAGGTATCGACTAGGGTACGATCGCAAATATCTCCCTGCACAAACCGAAAATTTTCTCCTCCTTCCAAACTTGCCAGGGTTTGTCTGTTGCCGGCGTAGGTTAAAGCGTCGAGCACGACTACTCGCGAGCCCGGATAGCTGCTGCACCAGTGATGCACAAAATTCGAGCCGATAAATCCAGCCCCGCCCGTCACCAACAATCGATGAGGATCTCGCTCCATGCCTTGATTCCCGCTGTTTGTCATAAAAATAAAAGTTTTTCCAATAACTAAGCCTTTTCAAAAGTAGCCTTAAAAGTAGTTTTTCATCAAGTGTGGGTCGCCCTGTGATTAAAATTTCTATGGTCTCATATCATTTCCACGGCAGTGCCGTGTCCCTACCGTGATTAATCGTAGGGACACGGCACTGCCGTCTCCTAATTTCCGTTAATAATTCCGATGCAACCGGAAACGATATCACTTCAGATTTTCTAATTTGGGCGCGATCGCAATATTGACTCGGTTGACTTTAATTTATAACGGTTTGTTTGTCAAAACGCTTGCTAAACAGTGGTTTCAGCTTTTTTACCTGGCAACTTTAAATTTCAATGGCGATGGGGAGATGTTGGCAGTTGCGATCGATCTGTGATTTTGGTGGCGATCGCCTGTTGATAGATTTGTAAAGAGCTGTTACCATTTATTTTTTAATTATCCTTTACAATCTCCAGAGCACCATGAAGAAGTTTCAAGTGTTAGCTGGCATTGCTTCCACCGTTGCGATCGCAAGCACCATTGCACTAAGCGACGCTGCATTGGCTTATAACTGTTCATTCGGCAAATCTAAGGCTGGTCAATCTGGTTCTGCGACCACTCTCCTCGGTTCCGGTGGCTCGGATCGAATGAATCCGTGGAAATCCAACAAAACAGTAGCTCTCGGTTTCCTAGGCTTGGCTGGGATTTTGGGTGGAGGTGCGGCCTACATGAGCTACCGCGCCGGTCAGCGCGCCTCTGCTGCTTGCGATGCGATGAGCGATAATTTTGAAGTTTTTGAAGAGTCGCTAGATCCGATCGCAGATACAGGTGTAGCTGAGCCAGCAGATGCGGTTGCAGGCGTTCGCGAACACCCGGAAGCTCCGGGCGGCGAGCTGGATTTGCCCGTAGCGCAAGTTGCCGAGGTGAGTTCGGAAAGTGCGATCGAACCAGTCGAAAGTGCGATCGTCTAATAGTTATCTCCAACCAAAGTATTCGCTCAGCAAGCCTCCAATTTTGCCAGATTGGAGGTTTTTTGATTTTAAATTATCGACGGCTACAATTTGCTTTGATTGCGATCGAAACACAGCTTTCCGATCGCAGATCGATCGAGAGCGCGCAATTCGATCGTCGGATTCAAAAATGCTATAAATTTAGATGACTCAAAGCAAGACAGCACGCTACCTTTGGCGATCGCTAAAAATACTCTTCAGATCAATCTGAGGGTAGACGGCAAAAGTTCCAATCGCCTGCTACGGTTTAAAATATAGCCCTACAGATGACAACTATAGGTTTTTATGAATGCTTGGCGCGATCGATTCAATCAATTTACAGGTAAAACTAGACTGGCAGTTTGCCGCGTGTTCGTTCAGCTAACAGGCGAAGAAGTTGCACCGCTGTTAGGAGTTCTCAACCGCACCGCCAGAGAAGGAATTAATGGCGATGGTGACTTAGCAATTTTAGGAGAAGGTCTTGTAGAAATTTGCAATCACCTGTTACAGTACGATAACTACTGGCAAGCCGCCGCTAATGAAGGCGATGTTTTTTGGGATGAAGGCGAAGCTGGCGATTATGTGGATGAAATTTTCACTGATTCAGCCGATCGCTATCTCAGCGAGCCTCAATACAGCACTTCTGTTTCCGATAAAAATTCCCCCTTGTCTTTGCCAGTAACTAGAAATGTGGTGGTGATGCTGACAGTCGCCTATGAAGGCGAAGTTCCGGCTCTCGAAACTGACCTCGCTGATATCGGCGCCCTGAAAGTCGGTTTAAAAGCACTGATTAATTTACATTACCAAGAAAGGCTGCGAGCTGTGCAAGTTCACTTTTCTCCCGCGCAGTTGGGAGACGAACTTACTAACGACCAAGTTTTGGTAAATTTCCCCGAACTCATTCCCCTTTAAGGAAGTCATTAGTCATTAGTTATTAGTCAGTGGTTATTTGTTGGTTATTATAATAATCCATGCCCATGCCCAATTACCAATTACCAAATATTATTTATGCTGCGAAAACTGACAATTTATTTAATGACTTTAACTTTCTTGTGGACGGCAACTGCCTGCGGTTCTCCTACGCCAGAAACTCCTGTAAATGCTCCTGCAAATCCTGCTGCAAATAGGAATGTAAACACGGTGCGTCCTGCACCAAACAATAACTTGGCTCAAGGTCAATATCCCGTACAGCAAGCTACCTACGACGATTCGGATGGCGAATACAGTTTGATGTTGCTAAATACTCCCCCCGGCAGTACCCCAGTTTACCGCACTACCGATTTGCAAATGGCTCGATTAACGGAGGAAGAAATATCGGCAGGGAAGAAAAGTTATCTAAGTCTGGATAACAATAAAGCGAGCTTGCATTTGACAGAAGATTTTAAAATTGAGTACGTTCACAACGTGACTGAAACTGTCAATAACCCTCAAACCAATCAGCCACAAACAGTGGTAGTGAGACAACAATCAGGCTTCTGGGCGCCGTTTGCTGGGGCGATCGCCGGTCAGGCGATCGGCAGTTTGTTATTTACACCGCGATATTATATGCCGCCTCTGTATCAGCCGGGGATTATGACAGGATATGGCGGGTATGGCAATACTTACGTCCAAGCTGTTAACCAATATCAAACTCGCTACCAAGCCCCGCCTGCTGCGGTGAGAAACCGTGAAGTTTTAAGGACGACCGGCCGCTTGCGATCGCCCACATCGAACGTACCAGCAAGACGCCCAGCACAGCCAGGAGCCAATCGATCGACTGGTTCTGGTTACGGCGGCAGCGATTTGAGGCGATCGCAGCCCGGTCAAAATCAAAACAGGCGCAGTCCTAGTTTTGGTAGCGGGAGGAGTTCTCGCCAACCGAGTCGCAATCGTTCTTTCGGAAGTGGCAGAAGGCGCTGATCAAAGAGATTGCAAAATAGCTGGCGATCGCACAATTGCTGAATCATTCCTGCACCTTAAAAAAGGTATGTAGTTGCGCTTGGGCGCTCTTTAAATCTCGGAAAGAGCGCCCAAGCGCAACTACATACCTAAAAAATCTTTAACTATTGTGATAGTTGCGTCCAGAAATATGAATAACTTAGATTGAGACTGTAGCCAAATTTTAGTTTAGCTTGTAGCCAACTTTTATCTATCCTCCCGATGCTACGCCACCGCAGGTGTTGACGGTGAAAACTTTGGAATAGTTGTTTGGAATAGTTGATGGGAGCGATCTCTGCCTCTGGCAGACTCAAAAAATATGTGATTTAATTGCTTTATTGATATGTAGGTGACAAGTATGTCTTCTTCACAACCCCCGTCAGGGAAAAGAAAACCTTTAGGATTTGATGAATTAATTGCGATAGTCGTTGCTTTCGGCACGATGGGAGCAATTTTCTTTTGGGTAACAGGCAGAAATCCCGATCGATTGAATGCCAGAAGTTGGCAATTTCCAGCCGTTTTTTCTCAACCTGCTGCTGAGCCTGGGAACTCTACAATATTAACGCCACCGGAGGCGATTCCCGAAGTGCGATCGCCCGCTAGAACGATCCTTCCCTCGCAACCTGATGTCGTCCCTGTGGCACCTGTAGGGCCACTTTTTCCAGTAGTTCCTCCTATGGGGACGGTTGTTGTTCCCGAAACGCCAAGTGAGCGCGAGGCTGTCCCTCCAGTCATTACCAAACCGAAAGCGGCTAAACCAAAAGCCGGGCCCGTTAAATTCTCCGATGTTCCTGACAAATATTGGGCGCGTCCATTCATTGTAGCTTTAGCCGATCGGCAATTTTTTGCTGATTTCACGGACAACAAGTTTCGGCCAGACGAACCGATTACGCGATCGGAACTAGCGCGCTTAATTCAGGGAATGTCGGACAAAGAACCGCGCCGCAAACCGATTAATTTTAAAGACGTGAAGAATAACAGTCCGATCGCTGGGGCGATCGACCACAGCGTCAAAACTGGATATCTTAAAGGATACCCAGACAATGCCTTCCGTCCCGATAAAGAAGTCCCGCGCGTGGAAGTCATCGCAGCTTTAGCTAGCGGTTTAAACCTGAAACCGTCAGCGAAAGCCAGCAGAACATTACAAGTTTATACAGACAGGAAAAAAGTGCCGAAATGGGCAGTCAACAAAGTAGCAGCAGCCACGGAAGCTGGCATTGTTGTCAACAATCCGAAACCCACTCTTTTGCAGCCTAATAAAATAGCAACTCGTGCGGAAGTAGCAGCCATGATTTACGAAGCGATGGCGAAACAAGGTAAGGTTCCTGTTAAGCCTTCTGACTATGTTATGAAGCCTGTAAAGCCATCGAAATAAGATTTTTGGGTGCAGTCGAACCAACGCCCCAGAATCGGATTTAATCGTTATTGTTTGTAGTAAGGACTTCAGTCCTTTTTTTTGTCTTTCCCGAGGACTGAAGTCCTCACTACGAAACTGGTTTGTAGTAGGGAATGCAAGTCCTTTTTCCAGATTTTCCGGGAGCATCTCAGTTTTGCATTTGTAGTGCGAGCTTAAGAGCTCGCGTATTGTACAATACGCGAGCTCTTAAGCTCGCATTCAAAGAAAAAATGCTTTTTACCAGAATGATATGCTCCCGATTTCCTGCGGACTGAAGTCCTCACTACGAACCTGGTTTGTAGTAGGGAATGCAAGTCCTTTTTCCAGATTGTTCTGCGGACTGAAGTCCTCACTACGAACCTGGTAGATTAATCTTGGAACACCATAATGCTGCCAGAATAACAAGCAACCCAAACCTGATTAGTTTCCGGATCGTAAGTAATCCCGATCGGACTTGAATTAACATTAACTGTTTGCAGCACTTTCAGGTCGCTAGTCCTCACTTTGCTAACAGTATTCGATGAATAGTTAACCACATAAATCAGTTTGCCGTCACCAGAAATCGTCATGCTGCGAGGTGCATTTCCAGTCGAAACCTTATCTATCACTTCACCAGTTGCCAAATCGATCTTTGCCACATTCCCTTCACCGTTCAAAGTGGCATACATATACTTGCCATTGGGATCTATCGTCAAATGACGCGGCGCATTACCAATATTTCTCAACCATTCTACCGAAAAGTCTAGGAGATTTACTTTCGCAATATCGGAAGAACCCATGACGGCAATATAGGCATTTTTTGAATCGGGAGTAACCACAATACCCCGAGGATATGCACCCAGTTTTACCCGCTCGACTTCGCGATTTTTATTGATATCAACTACGCTCAAATCCCAAGTACACCAATTGCTCGCGAGTACGAAGCGATTGTCAGGCGAAACAGCATTAAATTTCGGAACCGCACCTACAGGAATTATCTTTTCTATTTTCAACGTTTGGGTGTTGATGCGGTACAGGAAACTTTGGTCGTGTTTGGCTGATGGAGAACACCTATCGCTCCCGGGATTGTCAAACCCAGAACCGTACATTTGATAGTTCGATACATAGCCATATTTACCATCTGTTGAAAAGGCGGCTTCTACGGGAGAACCTTTGTAATTGCCTTTGAATTTAGAAAAGCCAAATTTTGACAAGTTTACTGTATCGGAAATAGTCTTGACTAATTTAAATTTCCTATTGTAAACGGTGATGCTGTGGCTGTACATCATGTTTTGAGCAAAAAATAAACCGTCTCCCGAATAAACTATTGATTTCGGCGATATTTTGCCGTAAATAGTTTTTTTCAAAGTCATTTTTCCTTCGGTGTTTGCAAGCCTTTTGCCGGGTAATTCATTTTCTTTTTTGTCGGAGGTTGGCGCAGCAGTTTCTGTTTTAAATGGTGGTAAAAATGGTTCTTCAAAAAGAGGCTGTTTGGGCTGATTTTTAGTTGGATCTTCGAGTTGGTTGCTGTTTTCTGTGGGGGTAGGAGATGGCGAAGGTCGATCGACTTTTGACGCTGTTTTTTCCGCAGATTCCTTGTCAGCGCTGGCGGCTGGCGACTTGCCTTTGAGGGCTGACAAGGTTTGAGGGCCGATTATTCCGTCAACTTTCAGCTTGTTGTCTGCTTGGAACTTTTTCACCGCAGCCTGGGTTACGGAACCGTAAAATCCTGTAGCCCTACCGCCAAAATGTCCTGATGCTTGCAGAGTTTTCTGTATTTCGACAACTTCCGGGCCTGAATCGCCTTTTGTCATTCTGATGGCGAGGGCGGGATAGACTAAATTTAAAATTGCGAGAGAGATTGTAAAGAAGAGTAAAGGAGTTGCAGCTAAATTTAGGTGCGTTTTGGAGTTGGGCGATCGAGTTTGAGCTGGGGGCGTTTGCCAAGTTTCAGCTAAATGCAGGTAAGCCAATCCGTCCATAGTTTTTACGGGTATTTTTGATGCTATGATACACCAGCTAATACCATTTTAGATTTTAGATTTGAGATTTTGGATTTGAGATTTGGCAATCACTGATGATATAACGGTTTGGCTCTGGTCTAGTGTTGCAGGATTTTTGTTAACCGGTATAACACATTGATTAAAACGAAAATTTAATTATAATTACACCGAGGGTGCAATCTCCAAGCAGTTTTTAATGGTGCCAGCAAGTAGGAGCGATCGACAATGTTGAGTGAGGAACAAACGGCCGCAGGATCGACAACCCAAAAATCCCGCCAGACGGTGCTGTGGGACGGTGACGGCGGACTTTGCCAGCGGGCTTGGGTAGAAATAGATTTAGCAGCTTTAACTCACAATGTAAAACAGCTTAAGCATCTATTATCTCCCAACACAGAACTGATGGCAGTTGTGAAAGCGGATGCTTACGGACACGGTGCGATCGCAGTTAGTCAAACTGCATTGCAAGCAGGCGCTAGTTGGCTGGGAGTGGCGACAATTCCCGAAGGCATAGAATTGCGGGAAGCTGGGATAGAAGCACCGATTTTGCTGTTGGGGGCAACCAATACACCGGCACAGGTAAAGGCGATCGCCCAATGGCACTTGCAACCTACTATTTGTACTGCCAAACAAGCCCTAATTTTTTCGGAAGTTCTCGTCAGTCTCAACCAATCTTTGCCCGTTCACGCTAAGTTAGATACGGGAATGTCTCGCTTGGGTACTTCTTGGCAAGACGCAACAGAATTTGTGCAATTAGTCAATGGTTTGCCAAATTTAAAATTAGCCAGCATTTACTCTCACTTGGCGACAGCCGACAGTCCCGATCGCGCCGTGATGAGAGAGCAACAGCAACGGTTCAAAAAGGCGATCGCCCAAATCCAAGCAGCAGGAATTAACCCCTGTCGCCTGCACTTGGCAAACTCTGCTGCCGCCCTCACAGACCCCGATTTGCACTACGATTTAGTACGAGCGGGTTTGGCGACCTACGGTCTTTATCCTGCTCCTCACTTGCAGGCGATCGCTTCTTTGCAGCCCGCAATGCAGGTCAAAGCCCGAGTAACGCAGGTGAAAACAATTGCAGCAGGCACCGGCGTCAGTTATGGCTATAAATTTATTGCTGGGCGCGAGACACAGATTGCCGTAGTTGGTATCGGTTATGCAGACGGGATTCCGCGCAATCTTTCTACTAAAATGCAGGTTTTAGTTAGGGGTAAATTTGTGCCGCAAGTCGGGGCCGTGACGATGGATCAATTAATGCTGGATGTGACCGATATTCCCGATTTAGAAGTCGGTGAAGTGGTGACGTTGTTGGGGAATGATGGAGAAAATAAAATTACTGCTGACGATTGGGCAGAAATCTTAGGGACTATTTCCTGGGAAATTTTGTGCGGTTTTAAACACCGATTGCCCCGCGTTACAGTAAACTGTTAACTAGCGGGAATACCGATCGCAGAGGTTGATGGCGAGGGAGCATCTCAATGAATGCAAAAAAGCAATTTCTTTACAGTGCTGTCCCCGCTCGCGAGTATAGATCGCGAGCGGGGACAGCACTATAAAATCAAAACATCACAACTGAGATGCTCCCAATGGCGATCGGGACTATATTATAAGTTATACCAATTACCAATTACCAATTACCAATTACCAATTACTAATATGACAACGCTCCGCACAGTAAAACTAATATCTCAAACCTTCACCGCGCAGCTAGATGCAGAGAGAATACAGGCGATGCAAGTAGCTCAAGAATTCTCCAAAAAATTCGTAGAATTGGGGTTTCAGATTGTACCTCAAGTGCTGTGGGCGATCGGCATTTTGTTAATTACGCGATTTGCGATCGGGTTTGCGAGTAACGTGACTCGTCGAGCTCTGGGCCGCACCGAGCCCACGCTGCGGAAATTCTTAGTTCAAGCTGCCGAAATTGCGATTTTGATTGTCGGCGCAGTCGCGGCTTTGAGTCAGTTGGGAATTCAAACTACTAGCGTGGTGGCGGTAGTGGGTGCGGCGGGTTTGGCGATTGGTTTGGCGTGGCAAAATACTCTATCGCACTTTGCTGCTGGGGTAATGTTGATTAGTTTACGGCCTTTTGAGGTCGGAGATGCGATCGAAGCTACGGATGTGAAGGGAGTTGTCGATAGCATCGGGATTTTTTCAACAACCGTCGTGACGGACGATCGCATAAAAATTATTGTTCCGAATAATAATTTATTTAACGGTACACTGAAAAATACCACAGCGATGGGTACGAGGCGGGTAGACTTAAAAATTGATATTGGCGATCGGCCGATTCGTCCGATGATGGCCGAGTTACTAGAAATTGCCCATTCTCACCCGCTGGTGTTGGAAAATCCGCCCCCAACTTGTTTGGTAATCGAGATCTCTCCTGATACAACTATTCTATCCCTGCGACCCTGGTGCGCGTCGGTGGCCTACGAACAAGTGCGATCGCAAATTCAAGAACACGTCAAAGAAGCCATGAATGCCCACAAAAATCAACAACAATAAATAACACTTTTCAAACAAACGCAGTACAAAAAAACGATTTTCGTAGAGCACTGCCCCCGTGCTGGCACTTCCAGGTTTCTGATATATAGCTGATTAAGCTGGCATCTCCTGTATTAATCAAAAATCCCAAATCCCAAATCTAAAAATCCCAAATCTAAAATGAGTAATTGGTCTCCCCAGCAAATTTTGCAAGAACCCGGTGTCAGGATGTCCGCCACCGAGAAAGAAACAATTCTCAAAAAATTTCCGCCTCCCGACGAAAAAAAACAAATCTATGCCGACGCCATTTTTGAAGGCGGCGGCGTGCGCGGACTTGCATTTTTAGGCGCACTCAGATGCTGCCACGATTTGGGCATCCGCTGGCGAAAATTGGCCGGTACTTCTGCGGGTGCAATTACTGCGGCAGTATTGGCAACAGACTTGTCAATGGACGACTTGGAGGAGTTGTTAGGACAGCTCGATTATAGCCTATTTTTAACTCAAAAAAACAGTCCTCTAATTTTAAATGGCGACCCCGCCGACGACTTGCAATCCCCAGCTTGGACGCTACTTTTCCTCACAATTAGCCGCCAGATGGGAGAATATTCTGCACAACCTTTCCGGCAGTGGTTGGAAGCAACACTTGGTAAAGGTCACTTGCACACTTTTGCCGATGTCAAACAACTGGTAAAAGAGCGGGAATTAAAAGTAGTAATATCCAACCTAACTCGCGGTGAAATGTTGGTGCTTCCCGATGACTTGCGGCGGCAAGACTCTGCCGATTCCGATCCTTTGTACCAGCAGTTGCGGCTCCAAAATCCCGAAGACTTTAGCGTAGCTGAAGCGGTGCGGCTGTCGATGAGTATTCCGCTATTTTTTGAGCCGGGAAAACTGGGCAACGACTTAATTGTCGATGGCGGAATTCTGAGCAATTTCCCGCTGTGGATTTATGACAAACAATCTGTCGGTTCGACTCCCACTATGCCCCGCTGGTTTACCTTTGGGTTTCGATTGGTCGATACTGGCATTGAGAATCAAGTTAAAATTAACACTCCGCTGTCGATGCTGGCGGCGATGTTCCGAACGATGATGAAAGCAAGAGACCGCTATCACCAGCGGGAAATGGATAAAGGGCGAGTTATTAATATTGATGTGACTGAAGCTGGGGTAACGACGACGGATTTTCACCTTGATGGCGATCGCAAGGCTAAACTATATCGATTGGGGTATGTGTCTACTAAGAGATTCTTTTTGAGTTCCAATTTTAGCTGGGAAAAGCACTTGAAGGCCAGGGGCTTTGGGGAATAGGAGAGGGGGAGAATGGGGAAATATCCCTTCCTCCTTCGACAAAACGTATACAGATTAAGGGTTTGAGGAATTTTAAAAATAGGGCTTGGCAAGAATAGGATGTGTGTGCTATAGTAAGTTACTGTCATCTTGGAGAGGTGGCTGAGTGGTCGAAAGCGGCAGATTGCTAATCTGTTAAGGGTGTTAACATCCTTCGAGGGTTCAAATCCCTCCCTCTCCGTTCTAAAACTTCCTTACCTAGCAACGACTCAAAGTCAAAAAAGGTACGTAGTTGCGCTTGAGCGCTCCGGAATTGCTAATCTAAAGCATAAAGGACAGACAAAAACTCCGGAATTGCTAATCTAAAGCATAAAGGACAGACAAAAAAGGTACGTAGTTGCGCTTGAGCGCTCCGGAATTGCTAATCTAAAGCATAAAGGACAGATAAAAAAGGTACGTAGTTGCGCTTAAGCGCTCCGGCATTGCTAATCTAAAGCATAAAGGACAGATAAAAAAGGTACGTAGTTGCGCTTAAGCGCTCCGGCATTGCTGCTGCAACGATAGGAACGACTCAATGTGAAAAAATAAAACAAACCAGTCAGTGAATATATAGCCTTTTTCAAAAAGATGAGGTATAACTGACAGCTCGATAACCGCTTAGACTAAGAGGGCTGAAGCCCAACAACATACCTCATATGAGAGCTAGATCCGCTATAGCTGAATTTTCAAGTTATCCATTTTCCTAACCCTGATTAAGTAATGCTCAGCGCTATTTATAAGATTAGGAAAGAGCGCTGAAGCGCAACTACGTACCTTAGCCCAAGGGGGAAATTACCTTAAACTAACGAAAACAAAATTACCATTTCTCTGCCCGAATCCATACTGTATTTGAATCTATTTAGCAGCAACCATCAGCTACTAAATTTAATCAAGTGCCTTCATTGCTTGGACAAATTGCCGCGAGATAAAAGGCAAAATCTCTTCATTCTTGCTATTCTCTTTCCCCTCGGTAAAGACAACTAACAAATACGGCCGCAAACCAGGTATTTCAATATAAGCAGCATCATGACGAACTTGACTTGTCAACCCCGCTTTTGACCACAATTTTGTATTTTCTGGCAATCCGCCACCTAAAAAACCTGTAACTTGATTTTCGGGATCTGCTTCTAATGCTGCTGGTTCTAAACTGCGTTTCATCAAACCCATCATGTCTTGCGATGCTTGTGCAGAAACAGCTACGCCACCGATGATAGTATGCAGCAAACGCGCCGCTGCATTTGTAGTCAGCATATTCCTATTTTCCATTAATTCTCCCAGAAATGCTCGCTCGCGACCGTAGGGGCCGTCGCACCAGGTTTTTTGATTGGCGTTAATGTTTTGTAATTCCGGCCAATCTAATGATTGAAAGTAACGGTTGATGAGGTTTCGCTGCTGTTTCCAAGTTTCAAAGGGGCCTGGTGATAATTCGGGGCCGCTGGTGGTGCCGGTGAGGGCGTCTACTACTAAGCTGGTGGCGTCGTTGCTGGAGTCAACAATCATATCTCGGACGGCGCGTTCTAATTCTGGCGATGTTTGAATCATGCCTTTTTGTGTCCATTCCCAGATGGCAACAAGGTAGAATAGTTTGACGATGCTGGCGGGATAAATTCGTTCGGAAGCCCTGGCGCTAAAACCTCGCGGTTGATATTTCCAAAATTCTTGTGGACTTAGGGCGCCACCTGTGTTGACTCGCACTGGCGGATCGTAGACTATCCAGGTTACTGCTGTACGATCGCCCTTCAATCCAGTAAATTCTGCCTGGACTGCATCTATAATGCTACTGCCGAGGGTTTCTAATTGTTCGTCTTTGTGGAAAAATGTCATGGTTAATGGTTGACTGCTGACGATTAACGGCGGTTGGCGGTTGGCTAATGGCAATAAATCGTTAAGTGCGAACAATTAATAGCAAATAATTAGCAATTAGCAATGGTCAATTATCAATTATCTGATGGTGTGGAGTATCGGGCGCGATCGCACATAAATATTTACGATTCCCCAAAGTGCGATCGATTGGCGACTCAAGCGGCGCAGGGGCGACATTTGCTTTTTTTTGACCCCCCCCAGCCAGGGCGGGCACGGGGGCACCGCTACAAGGGGGGGAGAGATGGCATAGATTCCCTTGTGCAGGGGGATACAACGGCTGTGATGGTGCGGCTGTGCGAAGACGATTATCCGGGATGGCTGGATCTTCGAGATATTGAGTTGCTCGAAGTCACAGAAACAGTGTATCATCCTCTGGTGCTTTCTGAAGCCCAAATTAGGGATAAATTGTCGATCGCAATTACTTTTACTCGCGAGGCGATGCACCAATCCAATTATTACCTTTGGGGCGGTACAGTCGGGCCAAATTATGATTGTTCGGGATTGATGCAAGCTGCTTTTGTGGCTGCGGGAATCTGGTTGCCGAGGGATGCTTACCAGCAAGAAGCTTTTACTACATCTATTATTAGTGTTAGCGATGTAGATCCGGGAGATTTAGTATTTTTTGGTACGCCGGAAAAAGCCACTCATGTAGGATTGTATATCGGAGAAAATCGCTACATTCACAGTTCGGGAAAAACTCAAGGTCGCGATGGTATTGGTATCGATGTTTTGTCGGATGATGGGGATGCAGTCAGTCGGGCTTATTACCAGCAATTGCGCGGATATGGTAAAGTTGTGGCAAGTTATCAACCTAGTTAGTAGTTGACAGTTGACAGTTGACAGTTGACAGTTGACTGCTGACTAATGACAGTTGACTGCTGACTAATGACTAATGACTGCTGACTGCTGACTAATGACTAATGACAACTGATGTTATCTAACAAAACAATGGACGCTGCATTATTTTTGGAAAAATTGGCTGAACAGCAGGCTGCAACTGAGGTGGCGATCGACGTTTCGGTCGTGGTGCCAGTGTATAATGAGGTGGAAAGTTTGCCTCATCTGATTGAGGCGATCGCCTCTGCGATTCAACCATCTGGACTTAGCTATCAAATTATCTGTGTAGATGACGGTTCGTCGGACAATTCTGCTGACCTTCTCAAGCAGCTAGCCGGTAGTCGCGATGACCTTTGTGCTGTGCTTTTGCGCCGCAATTACGGGCAAACTGCTGCCATGTCCGCTGGCTTCGATCGCGCGACAGGCCGTGCTATTGTTACCCTAGACGGCGATTTGCAAAATGACCCTGCTGATATTCCGATGTTGCTGGACAAGTTAAATGAAGGCTACGATTTAGTTAGCGGTTGGCGCAAAAATAGGCAAGACAATACTATCAGCCGCCTGATTCCTTCTAAAATTGCTAACTGGTTAATTGGTCGCGTTACGGGCGTAACTTTGCACGACTACGGTTGTTCTTTGAAAGCTTATAAATCTGAGTTAGTTGCAGACTTAAATCTCTACGGGGAGTTGCACAGATTTTTGCCGGCTTTGGCGTTTATTGAAGGCGCGAGAATTGCAGAGATTCCGGTGCGACATCACGCGCGCCGTTTCGGTCAAAGCAAGTACGGGATTTGGCGGACTTTTCGAGTATTGATGGATTTGTTGACTATTTCTTTTATGAAGAAGTTCCTGACTCGACCGATGCACGTTTTTGGACTTTTGGGAATGAGTTCGATGGCATTGGGAACGGTTTTAGGGATTTATTTGACAGTCCTCAAATTGGGTTTCGGTCAAATTATTGGCAATCGTCCTTTGCTGATTTTGGCTGTGGTGTTGTTGTTGACTGGCGTGCAGTTATTTTGTTTTGGTTTGTTGGCGGAAGTCATGATGCGGACTTATCACGAGTCTCAGGGAAAGCCGATTTATCGGGTGCGTGAGGTGTTTGGTTCTAAATAAGACATTGATTTGTATTGAATAAAATTTAGTCCTGTAAACAGGTTTGTAGTGAGGACTTTAGTACGCAAAAATCAAAGGACTGAAGTCCTCACTACAAACCGCAATCAACAGGTTTGTAGTGAGGACTTTAGTCCGCAAAAATCAAAGGACTGAAGTCCTCACTACAAACCAATTTTATTGTAGTCGATCGCCCGGACAAGGTATTATATTTAACTCATGACTTTTTGAGCTTGTCGGAGAGATTGAATAGTTGCGATCGCGTGTTGAGACACTGCATCTATTTCTGCTGCGGTATTGAACCGACCAATCCCAAACCGAATTGAGGCGTAGGCTAATTTGTCCGATCGCCCGATCGCTGCTAAAACATGAGAAGGAGATATTTTCGCCGAAGTACAAGCAGAACCAGAAGACACCGCCGCCGCCGGTTGCAAACCCAACAGCAGTGCTTGACCGTCAACACCGCCTACACTAATATTAAGATTCCCCGGCAATCTCTTCGTCGCGTGACCGTTCATCACAACATCACCCAATCCACTCAAATTTTCCCACAAATGCTGCCGCAAATTTACAACTCGTGCTGTTTCCACCTCCATTTCCGAAATTGCTAACTCTACTGCTTTAGCAAATCCGACTATTTGCGGTGGGTAGAGAGTACCCGATCGCATTCCCCGTTCGTGGCCTCCTCCGTGCATTTGTAGGGCTAGTTGGACTCTCGGCTTGTTGCGTCGCACGTAGAGGGCGCCGATGCCTTTTGGCCCGTAGATTTTGTGCGCCGTCAAAGACATCAGATCGATGTTCATTTCCTCTACGTCGAGGGGGATTTTGCCGATCGCCTGCGCCGCATCCGTGTGAAACAAAATGTCATTTCCGCGACAAATTGCTGCTATTTCGGCGATCGGCTGAATCACACCAATTTCGTTATTAGCCGTCATCACAGAAACTAAAATTGTCTCGGCCTTAATCGCTTTAATCAAATCTCCAATATCAATTAGTCCGTCGCTTTTCACAGGTAAAACCGTAATGCTAAACCCCAATTTTTCCAAATATTTACAGGGATCAAGAATGGCATTATGTTCAGTTTGTACTGTGATAATGTGCTTTCCTTTACTGAAATAGGCTTCAGCGACGCCTTTAATCGCTAAATTATTTGCTTCCGTTGCACCGCTGGTAAAAACAATTTCTTCGGGAGAGGCATTGATCGCTTCTGCTATGATTTGTCGTGACTGTTTTACCGCTGCTTCTGCTTCCCAGCCGTAGACGTGGTTGATGCTGGCTGCGTTGCCGAATTGTTCGGTAAAATACGGCAGCATCGCATCAACTACTCGTTTGTCTACAGGGGTTGTGGCGTGGTTGTCGAGGTAGATAGGACGTGCGGACATAGTTTGGTTTTGGTTAAAAAGGTGTTAGGTTTATTGTAGACGAGCCCTTTGTTCTACCACAAAACTTTATATTTAACAAATATTTGTGAAGATTTATGCGACCTGACATTCAGGGATTAGAAATTACTGTCGGTGAGCTCAAGCACCTCAGCGGCGCGGGGCCCGATCGCGTATACCGGCCTGCGACTGCTACTAAATTTGCCCGCGAAGCTTTAAAAACAGTCAGTTTAATTGTTTTGGTTCTAATTAGCTGTTGGCTGCTGGTATTGATATTTCCTAGGGCTTATTTGTTGTGGTTGGCCCTGCACTTGGGTGCGATCGCAGGTTTGATCTTGGAAGATGTCTGGAAAATTTGGTGCAGCCGGAACCAAGATTTAATCCATCTTTTTGATGATGTCGATCGCTATAATGGTATAATCAAAGCGATCGAAATTAATGACCGGATCGAAGATGCTGGCAATCCGAACGTCAAAATAGGCGATCGCGCAAAAGTTATTAAAGCCTTGCAGCTCATCAGAGAGGATTTAGTTCGAGCTTTGAAAACCGAGAGGATTCTCAGGGAAAACAAAAAATTTGTCGATACTAACTCAGAACTGTTTGCCAATAATTTAAGAACTTTGAATGCCCTGCAAATTAGCGATCGATCGAGCCAGCCGGGGCGATTGCTCAACGAAGCTTTGCAGCTAGCTGTGGGAGTTCAAGCAGAAATGAAAAAGCTACAAGATCGAAACGCTGCTAATTAAAAAAATGGAAAATTAAGACGGCGGTTGAAACCGCGTCTACACAAACGAATTGAGCCGGACGCCGAATGAAGACAATAACGTAATTTTAAAAGCAGACGGCGGTTGAAACCGCTTTTGACCTGTTACTCGAATGTGGCGAAGCGCCCGTCATCCGAGTAACAGGTCAAACTACACAAACGAATTGAGCCGGACGCCGAATGAAGAGAATAACGTAATTTTAGCCAAATACGGTTCAGTTAAAAAGCTAATTTATCCCCGCACACATCAGTTAATTGATAACTATCATAGTCTCGGCGATGCGATCGTCGCGGATCGCTGCGCTAACCCTAAGATATCTCTTCGGACATTAGCGTTAACCCAACCATATTGAATTTTAACTGCCCGTTCTTCAACCTGCACTCCTCACGTGAATGTCTGTATAGACGCGGTTTCAACCGCCCGGTCTTCTTGGTAGCAACGCGCACCAACCGTGAAGCGATCGAACTCAAACACGTTTTTAAATTTATGATTTATGAGAATTGTTAAGAAAAATCATAATTGTAAATTTTTACCTGTTAGGTAACAGGTAAGGATATCTTGGAAAGGTGACGTTAACAACCAGGTCAGTATGTCTTCTACCAAACCAAAGATTATAGTTCTCGATGACGATCCCACAGGTTCTCAAACCGTGCACAGTTGCTTGCTGCTGACACGTTGGGACGAAGAAACCCTGCGTTTGGGACTGCGGGACAAGTCCCCGATTTTTTTTATACTGACAAATACTCGATCGCTAACTCCCGAAACAGCAGCCTCCGTTACCCGCGAAGTGTGCCAAAATCTCAAAAGGGCGATCGCGATCGAAGAAATCGAAGACTTCCTAATCGTTAGCCGTTCCGATTCTACCCTGCGCGGTCACTATCCGATCGAAACCGATGTAATCGCCGAAGAACTCGGCCCCTTCGACGCTCATTTTCTAATTCCCGCCTTTTTTGAAGGAGGCAGAATTACCCGCAACAGCGTGCATTACCTGATGGTTAACGGTGTCGAAACCCCCGTGCACGAAACCGAATTTGCTAAAGATTCAGTCTTCGGCTACCATCACAGTTACCTGCCCGACTACGTAGAAGAAAAAACCCAAGGTCGCATCCACGCTGATACAGTCGATCGCATTTTACTCGCAGACATCCGCTACGGAAGTTTAGATAGATTGATGGAGATGACAGACAACCAATGTGCAGTTGTTGACGGCGAAAGCCAAGGCGATTTAAACACATTTGCCAAACACATTCTTGATGTAGTTAGTCAAGGCAAAAAGTTTTTATTCCGCAGTGGAGCGAGTATCTTAACATCCTTAGCTGACCTCGGCCCGCAGCCAATAGCAGCCGACGAAATGGCAGAATACGTGAAAGACGGCAAACCTGGTGCAGTAATAGTTGGTTCCCACGTCAAGAAAACGACCGATCAATTGGAACGCTTGTTAGAAGAACCCAATACAGCTAGCATTGAAGTAGATGTATCTCATTTAGTAGAAGATTCGCCAGAGTCTCGCGCTCAAATCCTCAATGAAATCCTCGAAAAAGTTCGCACTGCTCATGCAGATAGCAAAACGCCTGTAATTTATACCAGCCGCCAGGAACTAGAATTTGAAAATGCTGAAGTCCGGTTAAAATTTGGTGCTGCTGTTTCTGCTTTGTTGATGGATGTCGTGCGGGGACTGCCTGCTGACATCGGTTTTTTAATTAGCAAGGGCGGGATTACTTCTAATGATGTGTTGAGTACAGGTTTGTCGCTGAAAAGTATCAGGCAAATCGGTCAAATTATTCCAGGTTGTTCTGTTGTAAAAACCGAGCCAGATCATCCTCTATTTCCCGATTTACCAGTCGTTTTGTTTCCTGGAAATGTCGGTGACAGTAATGCTTTGGCTACGGCTTACAAGCGACTCAGCAAGCATTCTAGCTAGTTGAATCGCTGGCTTAACGAAGATGAATTGAGTTCTATTCAGGGAACACACATTGATATCAACCTAACCCTAAAACAGTTGAAATATTTCGTTGTCTACTCGTTTCTAGGCTGTGCCTGGTAACACAGTTCCGGAGGAAGAGCCTCCTTAATCCTGTGCCGAGGCAGAGCAAGAGTGAGATAGGTTCCCAGGCACAGCCTGGGAACCAGTTAAATCATCTCCAAAAAATCTTTGGCTGATTGTCTCGTTGCTAAATCCGCTCTAATATGCTATGGTAAAAGGTCTACTATTAAATAAAAGCAATCGCCAGCTCGACAAATTGCCCCTGGACAGCCACTATCAAAAAAATCAAATATAGAAAAAAAAAATCAGGTAGCCCTCTACATATAGAGCCAACAGCGCCATAGCTACTGCTATCAGTAGCGTTTCCAGCTTGTATCGACCTAAATGTAAAAATTTTATAAAAATGTTCGCATAGTAATTTTTAGCTGAAAGGATTAGCATATAAGGGTGCCAGAACATTATCATCCACTAAACTCATTAAAAGATGGTCATTGGTTCAAGCTGATCTGTGGGGCGAGCTTTCAACACCTGCCGGCGGTTCGGAATCTCACATTGGCTTACACCTTGGCAGGTGCTGACTGTATTGATGTCGCGGCAGATCCCGCCGCCGTCGCAGCAGCGAAAGAAGCCCTACAAGTTGCCAGCGAATTACAGGCAAAAACTCAAAACCGCAGGTTTGGCGGCAAAGGTTTGCCCTGGCTGATGGTGAGTTTGAACGATGGGGAAGACCCGCATTTTCGCAAGGCCGAATTCAACCCAGCCGATTGTCCGGCGGACTGCTGGCGGCCCTGCGAAAAAATATGTCCAGCCTCCGCAATAGTTTTTCAGAGTGCTGGTAGTGGTTTTTCCGGGGTGATAGACCAGCAGTGCTATGGCTGCGGTCGCTGTCTGCCTGTTTGCCCGAGCCAATTAATTTACACTCGTTCTTACGTGTCTGCTCCGGCCGCGATCGCACCTTTAATCTTGCAATCCGGTGCGGATGCCCTAGAAATCCACACGCAAGTAGGCAGAGAGGCAGATTTTGCGAGACTTTGGTCGAGCATAGATCCCTGGGTAGATCAACTTAAAGTAATAGCAATTAGTTGCCCCGATGGAGACGGTTTGATTGATTATTTGCGGACACTCTATCAAATAATTTCCCCCCTGCCTTGTCCCCTAATTTGGCAAACCGATGGTAGGCCGATGAGTGGAGATATTGGAATAGGAACTACTAGAGCAGCGGTCAAACTCGGTCAAAAAGTTTTGGCTGCCCAGTTGCCGGGATACGTGCAACTTGCAGGCGGCACTAACGATCGCACTGTCAGCAAACTGAGAGCCTCTGGACTGCTTTTGGATGGCGGGAAAAATTTGTCAGTTCCTCCTGTCCAATACATTGCAGGTGTAGCTTACGGCAGCTATGCCAGGGTTTTGCTATCGCCAATTTTAGAACAATTAGAAACAATGCAGACCGATCGAGCTTCTGCCGTTCCGGTAGCAGTCCCTTGCGGCGCAGCCGAAGTTCAAACACCTCGGTTGACTCAGCTCGAAGCCGTCCCAGAACTTCTCTCGGAGGCGGTGAGTTTAGCTCGTTCTCTAGTTTCCCAGATCAAAAGTCAGTTGACAGTTGACAGTTGACAGTTGACAGTTGTCAGTTGTTAGTTGTTAGTTGTTAGTTGTTAGTTGACAGTTGTCAGTTGTTAGTTGTTAGTTTTTAGTTGTTAGTTGTCAGTTGTTAGTTGTTAATCAAAAAAACTGAAAACTGATAGCTAACAACTGTAGTTTGCGATTTCGCGATCGCACTTGCACCCAGGTGAAACCCGGTTTCTTACTATATTTCTCGTTCCTGTTCGCAAAACTCGTAGAAACCGGGTTTATAACCCCACGCGTAATCCACGAACTGTCAACTGTCAACTGTCAACTGTCAACTGTCCACTGTCCACTGTCAACTGTCAACTGTCAACTGTCCACTGTCCACTGTCCACTGAACCGAACACACCGAGGCGAATGCAGATTACAGACGACCTCAGCAGACTATTAGACATCGTGCCAGATGAGATCCGGCAGCCCTTAGAGCAGCACCCGCAGCGCAACAATCTCATTGAGGTTGTGATGGATTTGGGCCGTCTACCAGAAGCTCGTTTTCCATCCTTGGCCGAACCTCTTTCCCAAACACCAGTTTCCAAAGCAGACCTCAGCTATTGTATCGATCGAGTCGGCAGCTTCGGCGGCGACAATCGAGCCGGTATCGAGCAAACCCTGCACCGAATTAGCGCCCTTCGCAACCGCAGCGGCGAGATTATCGGCTTGACTTTGAGGGTGGGCCGCGCTGTGTTCGGGACGATCGGCATTATCCGCGATTTAGTGGAAACCGGTCAATCAATTTTGATGCTCGGCCGCCCCGGAGTTGGCAAAACCACGGCTTTGCGGGAAATCGCCCGCGTCCTCGCCGATGACTTGGAAAAACGGGTGGTAATCATCGACACCTCCAACGAAATTGCTGGAGATGGAGATATCCCGCATCCGGCGATCGGCAGAGCTCGCAGAATGCAAGTTTCGCGTCCCGAACTCCAGCACCAAGTCATGATCGAAGCAGTGGAAAACCATATGCCGGAAGTGATCGTGATTGACGAAATCGGCACGGAATTAGAAGCTTTGGCCGCTCGGACGATCGCGGAAAGGGGCGTGCAATTGGTCGGTACCGCCCACGGGAACCGGATCGAAAACTTGATGAAAAATCCGACTCTGGCCGACTTAATCGGGGGCATCCAAGCGGTGACGCTGGGAGATGACGAGGCCCGGCGCCGCGGTTCTCAAAAGACAGTTTTGGAACGCAAATCACCGCCAACTTTTGAAATTGCGATCGAAATGCTCGAACGCCAGCGCTGGGTAATCCACGAACGAGTCTCAGATTCGATCGACAGCCTGCTGCGGGGACGCGAACCGAACCAGCAAATCAGAAGCGTCAGCGACAGCGGAGAAGTCACGATCGAGCGCGAGTCAGCATCTCCCCCCGTCCGGTTTCCAGGGATGCCAGCTTCCGCCTCAGGCCCCGCTGCGGTATCAGCAATGCGGCCCGTCACGCCGATTTCTGGGTGGCGGAGTGCCGGGAAAATGGTGCCGATGCCCCCTCAAAACGAGAAATTCGCTGCTGCTACCGCTGCTAACAGCGCGCCGGTACTTCCTGAGACTCGGTATTTCGAGCAACTCCTCGAAGAATCCCTGTCCGTGGAACCTGTACCGCAGCAACGGGGTCGTTATTCCCAGAATGTCGGCCCTAACGGCGAAGATTTGCCCCTCCACGTTTATCCTTACGGCATAGCTCGCCACCAGCTCGAACAGGTGATTTCCACCCTGAACCTGCCGGTGCAGTTGACTAAGGATATTGAAAGTGCTGACGTGGTGTTGGCTTTGCGATCGAACGTGCGGAACCAGTCAAAATTGAGGCACTTGGCCAAAACTCGCCAAGTTCCCCTGCACACAATCAAAGCTGGGACTATTCCCCACGTAGCGAGAGCTTTGCGGCGCCTGTTGGACATGGACGACCCGGGCACCCCGGAAGTGGCAGACCTCGCCTTATTCGCCCGCAGCGGTACTTCTGACGAACTCGAAGCTCTCGAAGAAACCCGCTTGGCTGTCGAGCAAATTGTCATTCCCAAGGGACAGCCGGTGGAACTCTTACCCCGTTCTCCCAATGTCCGCAAAATGCAGCACGAACTTGTGGAACACTATCACCTGAAATCCCACAGTTTTGGGGAAGAACCCAACCGCCGCCTGCGGATTTTTCCAGCGTGAACAGCCCTATATCTAGAATCGGCATCATGTAGGGTGCGCGGGGCGCACCTTACCCCTTGAAGGCAGCAGGTAGAAGGCAAACGGCCGAATTTTTTTCATGTTGCTGTCTGTTTTCTACCTGCTGCCTTCGATCTCAAGCGGGCTCAATTAACCATGATTCTGGTAGCGTGGTACACTGCGTAGACCAGAATCTTCTGGTATATCGACCGCACGTGATATTATTTCCGTTGCTGTGATTTTTGTGTGTAAGTGCGATCGGGCTAATTCCCAATTTCCAACCCCCAATTCCCAACCCTCAATGATGACTAATGACTACTGACTAATTCCCAATTTCCAACCCCCAATTTCCAATTCCCAATGATGACTAATGACTGATGACTAATGACTACTGACTAATTCCCAACCCCCTATAATAACAGATTATAAATAAACATAAAGCGGTTATCAAAAAAATGAGGTATGCCCGATGCCCGATGCCCTATGCCCTATGCCCGATGCCCGATGCCCTATGCCCGATGCCCTATGCCCGATGCCCTATGCCCGATGCCCGATGCCCGATGCCCGATAGTACCTCATCTTTCTGAGAAAGGCTATATTTACCAGAGTTGACATGAATGATGCAGAAATTCAGCTATTTATTGAATTAATTGCCGCTCACACGGGTTTACAAATTCGCCCGCAAGATCGATCGGGTTTGTCTCGAAAAATTTTGACTCGAATGAAAGCTTTAAAAATAGCATTTCCCGACAAATATTATCAAATCTTAGCCGCTTCGAGTCCGGAAAGTCAAAATGAATGGCAGGAACTAACCTTGCTGCTGACAACCAACGAAAGTTATTTCATGCGGGACAAAGGACAGTTTTCGCTCCTAGAAAAAGTGATTTTGCCGGAATTAATCGCACGCAAAATAAAATTGCACGAGACATTGGGAATTAAGCCAAGACTGCGAATCTGGAGTGCTGGCTGCTCGACTGGTGAAGAACCTTATTCTTTACTTATTATTTTAAAACAACTAATTCCTGATTGGGACAAATGGAAAATTTTAATTTTAGGTACTGATATCAATCAAGCAGCAATAGAAAAAGCCCAGCGAGGAATTTATAGCCCTTGGTCTTTTCGCTTAGTTGACCCAGAACTGCAAAATCGATATTTCTCTCAGCGGAAAACCGATTGGGAAATAGACAAGAACTTGCGCCAATTTGTCAGCTTTAGATCTGTAAATTTAGTGACAGATAATTTTCCTAATATTTACACAGATCTTCATAACATGGATTTGATATTATGCCGAAATGTTTTTGTTTATTTTGAAGCTCAGTATATTTCACAGGTATTGAAAAAGTTTGCCAAAACGCTAAGACCTGGAGGATATTTAATGACTGGTCACGCTGAAATTCACAGTCACGTGATGAACGATTTTCAACCAAAGAGTTTCCCGGAGTCGGTTGTTTATCAAGCCAAGAATGTCCTAGAGGAGGAACCAGGTAAAAAAAAGTCTTTGATTGTACCAGAATCTAAAACAAAATCGGCGTTTGGGGAATCGGGAAATAAATTGGAATTGGGCGACCATAGCGGTCAGTTGCTACCGAGGAAAGGGGAAACGGTGCCAGCTAGTTTTGCTAACGGCAATTTTGGGGATGTCGGGTCGCTGTCGCTGTTAACAGCAGGTACCGGGCTGGGAAAGATGCTGCGAAGTCGCTATTTAGAGGGCGATCTGGCGAACAAGAAGATATCTAGTTTATCCCCAAAAATCGCAGCCGAAAAAGCTGATAGCAAAACGCCTCAGATGCTTATATTAGAGGCAAAAGCTTGTTTAAAAAATAAAGCTTATTTTGAGGCAATTGATAAAGCAAAACAGGCGCTCCACCTGCAATCTCAAAATTTTGAAGCTGATTATTTGCTCGCTCAAATTTATGCAAATTTAGGCCAGTATTCTCAGGCGGTAGAATACTGCAAGCGAGCTAGTAAGCTAGATACTATGTCAGTATTTCCTTATTATTTGCAAGCTCAGATTGCTGAAGAACAGGACGACTTGGAAACCGCTAAAATATATTTAAGAAAAGTTATTTATCTTTGCCCATCTTTTGTTTCAGCTTATCTCGAATTCGGGAATATATACCATAAAGAAGGTAAGCTAAATATAGCTATTAAAATGTACAAGTCATCTTGCGATATTCTCAAACAACTGCCGCCCAATACTCCGATCGAGCAACAGGGAAAAATGACAGCGAGTCAAGTATTGATTGATGTTCAAAAAAAATTGGTAAAATTGTACAGCCAAAAAAACTGACGCACTGGGAAAATCTAAAAACCTGGTTTTTTGTGGGTGTGTCGCTGCCAAACCGAATGGGTGCATCTCAATTTTGAAGCCTGAAGAAGCATGACCGCATATAAGTTATTAGTTATAATCCTATATTGACTACGGTCATGCTTCGCCCCTACAAACATATTTGACAAACCCAGATGCACCCAACCGAATCCGATCGCATAAACCATGTGTTTTTTGCAAGTCTTACTAGATAAATTGTCAGAATTAATATGGAAACTAAGCCGTATCTTATATTTGAACATAACGGTTTGCTGTGCGGCGTAGAAGTCGGCTGCGTTAGAGAAATTTTCTTTCTCCCGGAGTTGACACCGATCGCCGAAGCGCCTCAAGATATTGTTGGGGCGATCGATCTTAGAGGATCCATTCTGCCCGTGATGGATCTAAATCTCCGTTTTGGGTACGTTTGGCAGGACTATTCTGTCACAGATAGTGCGATCGTCATAGAATGGCAAGAAATTCGACTTGTCATCATTGTCGATCGAGTTAACGAAGTTAAGCAGATCCCCGCAGATGCCATAACTCCCCAGCTATCTTACGGGCGAGACAACCCAGAAGCCCCCCATCATTTTTTAGCTGGATTTGCCCGCTGCGGGGCCGATATGATTATGCTGCTGGATCTCGATCGGCTAATTCGATATTCTCCCGACAAAACAGAAGCCCAAATCCCAGTGTCTGCAAGCGATGCAGGACTGTCAGCGGCATCCGGCAACCTAGAAACCGCCAATTTGCAGTTAGAAATAGAGCCAAAATTGTTAGTGGAAGATACTAAAGTTTTGGCCAAAATTCACGTTTTTTGTCCGAATGCTACAGCCCAAGAAAAGGCGATTTTTCGAGATAGGGCCCAGAATTTGAGGCAGCAGGGCGATCGCGAAAATTCCGCAGCAATTGATATGTCCCTCGCCGTAGTTGTTTTAAACAGCGAATACTTTGGTATTAACCTAGCTGTAGTGCGCGAATTCACTGACATTCGCCAAGTAACTCCAATTCCTTGCACTCCCGATCGCATTATTGGCAACATGAATTTGCGGGGCGAGATTCTCACCCTAGTGGACATTCGGAATGTTTTAAATATGTCAGGCGACACAAAATCTCTCTCAAAGGCGATCGTTGTTGAAATTGAAGATTTGGTCGCCGGTATAGTCGTTGACGAAATCTTAGATATTATACATTTAAATGTGGCAGAAATTGCGACTATTCCTGCTGCACTAAATTCAGCCAACCGCGAATATCTTCGAGGCACCGCTTTTTACGAGGAAAAACTTATCGCTGTTCTGAACTTGCAGAAACTATTAACAAAAGGAGGAGTTGCTGTTGATGAGGAGGTTTGAAGAAAGATTTTACCATAAAGAATTGTTTGAAAGCCTCTCCCCGATCGGGAGAAACTAAAATCCGACTATTCATTACTCCAATCCTCTTCCTTCTAGGTAGAGGTCGCTCTCAAACTGTCAACTGTCAACTGTCAACTGTCAACTGTTGAAGGCCAAATCGGAATCGCACCTGCAAAAACGATGTCAGCGCCACCCGAAACTAAAGAAAAGAGAGTAAGAGAACAGAATTTGCTATGATACTATTTTCTACTGTCACTGGACGGCATCAGTCCCAGAAGTGGCTGACCCATTTCCGTTGCCAACGCCGGACTCCCAACCACTATCGCAGGATCGCAACCTTAGTAACGCAAATGCTATCTTAAATTAACGCAAAAATATGTTTTTATCCATTAAAAAACTAAATATTAGAAACAAGATGCTCGTCGGATATCTAGCGCCAGCAGCTATTTATTTAGGGTTGCCAGTCTTAGTTCTCGTTACTACGAGTCAGGTTTTTGAGACTTTCAAAAAAGTGGAAAGAGTAGAAAATGTGATCGGAGAAACAAGTAATATGTCCGTAGGTACGGAGCAAATGGTACGGGGAATGCGCGGCTATTTAATTAATAAAAATCAGCAGTTCTTAAACGATTTTAAAACAGGTGCAGACTTGGCTCGCCAGTCAGGGATCAATCTAGGGCCGATTGTTGAAAATTCCGAACAAAAAGCCCGTTTGCGGAGAATGTTGGATCTGGTCAAAGAATATTATGATGGTTCTAACGAAATAGTTCGCTTATTTCAGCAAAATCAGACAGCCGAAGCCCTCGCTATATTTAATACAGGCAAGTATACCAAATTTGTGAATGAATTCGTGGAATTGAACCGGGAATTTCGGGAAACAGAATTAAAGATTATTAAGCAAGAAACTAAAATCACGAAGGCATCTTTAAGCTTTTTGGTATCGACGCTGGTGTTTGGTTCGATACTGCTACTGCTGCTTGGCGCCACTGTTGCTTGGCTGATTTCGTCAGGAATTGCTCGAACTATCGATCGCACAATTAGTTCGATCGCCAGTTCCTCCGCCCAGATTGCCGCCACAGTTGAAGAACAGGAACGAATGGCAAGCCAGCAAGCAGTTTCAGTCAATGAAACTACTACAACAATGGACGAATTGGGTGCATCTTCTAGGGCGACTTCACAGCAGATAGAAACTGCCGCAAGTCAAGCAATGCAAGCTTTAACTTTAGCTGGTGGCGGTACAAAAGCTGTGGAACAAACCTTAGAAGCAATGGCAATACTGAAAACAAAAGTGCAGGATATGCAAGGACAAATTATGCAGTTGAGCGAGCAAACCGATCGCATTGGCAATATCTCAACCGTAGTTAGCGACTTAGCAAATCAGACTAATATGTTAGCACTAAATGCGGCTGTCGAAGCAGTGCGAGCCGGCGAACACGGCAAAGGGTTCGGAGTTGTCGCGTCAGAAATTCGCAAACTTGCCGATCGCAGTAAAAAATCTGCCGCACAAATAAATCTCTTAGTCGCCGATATTCAGCGCGCGATCAACTCAACAGTCATGGTGACAGACGAAGGAACTAAAACGGTAGAATCTGGCGTAAATATTGCGGAGGAAACTGCCGCAGCATTTGCTGGAGTAGCTGATGCAATTAACAACGTAGTTTTGAGTTCTCAGCAAATTTCGCTGAATGCCAAACAGCAAGCAATCGCGATCGAACAAGTGGTGGAAGCGATGAACTCTCTCAACCAAGCAGCAGCACAAACAGCTTGCGGTATCACTCAAACTAAAATTGGCACTCAAAAATTGAATGAAGCTGCTTTAGATTTAAAAGCAGTTGTTTAGCATAGTTATAAGTTCTGATAGTTTGAAAACAAAATTAAACAGTAAGTCTGTATTCTCAGCCCCGATACTCATTAGTCAATCCCAATTATTCAATCTAAAATCTAAAAGGGTGCATCTCACGCAAGGCGAATATATCCGTAGGGGTGAAGCATGACCGCAGAAAATATGGGATTACAACTAATAACTTATATGCGGTCATGCTTCGCCCTCTTCAAAAACCAGATGCACCCATCTAAAATCTCAAGTCTCAAATGGTATGAGTCATTAATAATTATGAAAAACCAATGAAAAAAATGTCTTTAAGAATTAAAGCGATTGTTTTTGCGATCGCCCTCGGAACAATTCCCGTAATTTTAACTGGGGCAATAACTTTTTTCTTAGCCAATCAAAGTATCACTAGCTATGTAATTAATTATCAAGAAACGCGGGCGCTCGCTACTGCCAATGAAGTCAGCAATTTTATGTTAGAACGCTACCAAGATATCAAGCAACTAGCAAGATTAAGCATACTTAACGACCCCAGAGTCAGTCAAACGACTTCAACCATTCAAAAGGAAGCCATGTTAGATAAATATATAGAAGAAGACGAAGGCTACGACAGCATTGCAGTCGCCGATCTCAAGGGAAATACTATTTTGCAATCCCGTGGAGAAAAAATTGTAGATTTGGGAAAGCGGGACTATTTTCAGGAAGTAACAAAAACTAATCAGGCTGTAATTATGCAGCCTATAAAGTCAACAGACGGCAAATATGCCATTTTTACGGCGGCTCCGGTTGTGGATGTCAATACTAACGAAACTATCGCCGTCATCAGGACTCGCACGCCCATAACTTATTTAGAGCAGACTTTTAAGGAAACACAAAACAAGCTAACCAGAAGTTCTGAAGGATTAAAAAAAGAGGAATTCCATTTAATTGATGGCAATGGCAAGTTTTTTTCGGCAACAGAAGCTGAGCAGATCGGCAGAGATGCAGCCTCAGATTTTAGTGTTTTTGCCAAAATGCAAGCTAACAAAAAAATTGACAGTGCCATAGATATCGATCGCATTGATGGAGCTAAGCAATTGCTTACTTATGCTCCTATTGAAGCCTTAGAAAATATGCCAGAATTGGGCTGGAGCGTGATTATTGCTAACGATACAAAAGATGTATTTGCTCCCCAACAAGAGTTACTGTATACTTTGATATCAGGAGTTGGGTGCACTGCTGCTGTTGTTAGCGCGATCGCAATTTTTTTAGCTAGTCGAACTACTCGCTCGGTTAATCACATTGTACGGGCGATCGCCTCTTCTTCGTCGCAAATTGCTGTCACCATCGAACAGCAGAAGCGCATCGCCAGCCAACAGCTATATGCTGTCGATCGCACTGCGACTACAATGAACGAATTGAGCGAATCAAGCAAAGCTTGTGCCTCCGAAGCCGAAGCTGCCGCTTTTGGGGCAGTCCAAGCTCTTAAACTTGCAGCAGGAGGCAGTCAAGCAGTAGACAATACCTTGAAAGAAATGGCAACTTTGACAGAAAATGTCGGAGCAATTCAAAAACAAATTTTACGTTTGAGCGAGCAAACCGATCGCATTGGCAATATATCCAGTTTAGTCAGCGATTTAGCCAACCAAACAAATATGCTCGCCCTTAACGCTGCTGTCGAAGCAGTTAGAGCCGGTGAAAGCGGTAAAGGATTTGCTGTTGTTGCTAGCGAGATTCGCAAATTAGCCGATCGCAGCAAGGAATCTGCTAGCAACATCAATGCTTTAGTTGCAGAAATCCAGAAAGCTATTACTTTGACAGCAACAGTGACGGATGACGGCACAAAAACTGTAGAAAATGGAGTAAAAATTGCCCGAAAAACCGCAGACGCATTTGCTGGGGTTGCCAGGGCGATCGATCGCATTGCTGCAAACAGCAAACAAATTTCCGTCACATCGAAAAACCAGGCAATCGCCATTCAGGATGTAGTTGAATCCGTCAACTCTCTTCACCTCGCCACTCAAGAAACTGCCGCCAGTATTTCTCAAGTCAAACTCGGCATTGTTCAACTAAACCAAGCAGCCCAAAATCTCAAATCAGCAGTGTAGTTGAAGGAAGTAAGATTTATTTATTACTGATTAGCGATTATCGATTACCAATTAGCAATTAGCCACTCCCCATGATTAATAAATTTTTCAGAAAAATTCAAAACCGACTGCTACTGCTTTTAATTTTAAGTACCTTGATTCCAGTATCTCTTGTTGGCTGGTATGGAATTTCCTCTTCCGAAGCAGCACTCCAAACCTTAGCCTTAACTAATCTTACTGAAAGTGTCACATCCAGCGGAGAGCAAATAGTCAACAAACTAGAAAATATCAGTTACGATGTTTTATTCTTCAGCAAATCTCCTGCTCTTCAAGGAATAATTAAAGCTAGAGATGGAAATGGAGCAGACAAAGAAACTAATTCAACTTATCAAAATTGGGTCGATCGAATGCAAATCACATTTGCATCAATGATGGCAATTAAGCAATCTTATATGCAATTGCGTTATATAGATGAGAATGGCAACGAACTCGTGCGCGTAAATTCTGACGGCCAAACGCTCAAAATAGTTCCAACTTCAGAACTACAAAATCAGGCTCATAGGGATTACTTTTACTTAACTATGAAGCTAAAACCGGGCGAAATTTATGTGTCTCAATTCAATCTCAATCAGGAGCGCGGTAAAATAGAAATTCCTTACAAGCCAACCATTCGTCACGCCACTCCTGTTTTTAATACCAAAGGAGAAAGAAAAGGCATTTTGATTGCCAATTCTTTGGGAAAGAATCTGATTGATATAGTTAAAAACATGAATCATGATAATTCAGAGAAAGGTTTTATGTTAAATCAAGATGGTAGCTACATCTACCATCCCACTTCTAAAAAAGAATGGGGTTATGAAACAAAAACGAATGAAAATGTCCAAAAAGATTATGTGGCAGAGGTAGTGACACAAATACTTTCTGGTGGCAAAGGCAATATTGACCTCGGCGATCGAGTGATTAGCTATGATACAGTTTTTCTGAGTAAAGAAAACAACAACAAATTCATTGTGATTGTGAATCAAGCACCTAAATATTCGCTGTTTGCTTCTATTTTTGTTCTTAAAAAAATAGCTACTATTATTGCTGTATTGTCCCTGGGTACTGTTCTGGGATTAGGATTTTTGGTGCTGCGACAACTAATTAAGCTGATTCGAGGATTGATCTATCAAATATCGTCATTCTCTATGCAAATATTATCTAATATGAATGAGCAAGAGCAAGTCGTCGGCCAGCAATTTCTCTCAGTCAATGAAACAACTGCAACCTTAGAACAATTGGGCATATCTTCTCGGGAGACAGCCGAGCAAGCTGAGGCTGTTGCCGTCGCCGCTCGCCAAGCTTTAACCCTCGCGCAAGAAGGAACTCAAAAAGTTGAAGAAACTCTCAATCAAATGCTGAGTCTTAGACAAGCTGTGGCAGCAATTTCTCAGCAAAATCAGCGCCTGGGGGATAGCACAAGTCAGATTGGCAATATCTCGACTTTGGCAAATTTAGTTAGCGATTTAGCCACTCAGACAAATATGCTGGCTCTTAACGCGGCTGTGGAAGCTGTCAGGGCTGGTGAGTATGGCAAAGGTTTTGCGGTGGTAGCCAGCGAGATCCGTAAATTAGCAGATGAAAGCCAACAAGCCGCGCAAAAGATTAATGGTATTATTCCAGAAATTAAGGGCGCGATCGACTCGACGGTGAAAGCAACGGAAGAAAGCCGCAAAACAGTCGCGGCAGGGGTGAAAACAGCGCAGGATACAGCAGAAGCTTTTACGGGGGTTCGGGAAGCTTGCAATCTGGTGTTTGCTAGCAATCAACAAATTTCTTTGAATATTAAACAGCAGGCGATCGCGATCGGGCAAGTAGGTGATGAAATGAACTCTCTCAACCGCACTGCATCTCAAACTATCAGCGGCATTACTCAAGTCAAAGTAGGCACTCAAAAACTTAATGAAGCTGCTTTAACTCTTAAGTCTATAGTGTAAGAAGGAAGTTAGGCAACGGATTGTGTAACGGATGTCAAGGATAAAATTACCGATTACCGATGACTAATTACCGATGGATGACCAATTACCAATTCCTAATTCCTAATTACCAATTACCAATTCCCAATTACCAATTACCAATTCCCAATTACCAATTACCAATTACCAATTACCAATTCCCAATTACCAATTACCAATTACCAATTACCAATTCCCAATTACCAATTACCAATTACCAATTACCAATTACCAATTACCAATTACCAATTACCAATTACCAATTACCAATTCCCAATTACCAATTACCAATTACCAATTCCCAATTCCCAATTCCCAATTACCAATTACCAATTCCCAATTCCCAATTCCCAATTACCAATTACCAATTACCAATTCCCAATTACCAATTCCCAATTCCCAATTACCAATTACCAATTCCCAATTACCAATTACCCATTACCAATTACCAATTACCCATTACCAATTACCAATTACCCATTACCCATTACCACAAACACCTATGATAATTGAAGATGAAGAACTTCGAGATGTATTTAAAATTGCTAGTGAAGAACACTTGCAGAAACTAGACGATGGATTGCTGTACTTGGAACAACACCCCGGGGACTCAGCTAAGTTAGAAGAATTGCTGCGGGAAACTCATTCTCTTAAAGGCGATGCTGGGATGTTGGCGGTAAAAAATGTAGCATCTTTAGCTCATCAAATAGAGCATATTTTGGGAGGTGTCAAGCGGGGAGAGACTCAACTAACTTCAGAAATTAGCGATCGACTTTCGCAAGGTTTAGACGCCATCCGCAAACTCGTTGACGAAGCCGTGACTGGTCAAGATTCCGGTGTCAATACCTTTTACGTGCTCGCTAGCATGATGGGTGCTTCTAACAAGCCCCTGCCCGCCGTCCCCATAGCAGATCCAGAATCTTCAAAGGTACCAGAAGAAGAATTTATACAAACGCAACTTATTGATTCGTCTACTGCGGAACCCGAAACAAATAGTGAAACTTATTCCGCCACTAATTTAGATAAAAATTATTCTTTTTCGACTCTACAATCCGAGCAAGAATTGTTGCTCCAATCTCACAACTTGCGTGGGGCTTCTGCCCCCGCTACTGCATCGGCTTCCCAACCCGCTGTTAGCAGTTCTTCAAGTTCGTCTTACCGCATCGAAACAATTCGCGTTGCTACCAAAAATTTAGACGATTTAATGACTCAAGCTGGTGAACTTACTGTTACAAAAACTAGGTTAGTACACCGACTTGCTGATATCGAAAAACTGACAAATTTGTGGGAAAGTTGGAGCAGAGAAGCTTTTATAAATCGCTTGGCTTTTCATCAGATAGAATCGGACAAAAATGCTTTTCAACAAAATGCCCTCATCATACAGTTACAGAATTATTACCAGCGTACAGAAGAACGTTTAGAACGTCTGGGAACTCTAGTAAATAGATTGAAAAATCGAGTTGATGAAGATACTGCAAGACTCGAATTAATTGCGGAAGAGTTGGAATCAGGAATTCGCACTCTCAGACTGCTGCCTTTGTCTACTATTTTTAATCTATTTCCACGAGCAGTTAGAGACTTGGCTAAGCGGGAAGGGAAAGAGGTTAAATTAGTCATTGAAGGTGGGGAAACTCGAGCTGACAAACGCATTCTAGAAGAAATGAAAGACCCTTTAATGCACCTGATTCGGAATGCGATAGATCACGGAATTGAGACGCCAGCCGATCGCGAAAAGCTCGGCAAGCATCCCGCAGCTACTCTCCGAATTAAAGGCTACCATACTGCTAGCAATATTATTATTGAAGTTGCTGATGATGGTCGGGGGCTGAATCTCGATCGCATTAAACAAACTGCTGTCAAACGCAACATCTGCACGCCGGAAGAACTGGCGGTGATGACAGAAAGCCAAATTCAATCGCTGATTTTTGCTGCGGGTTTTTCAACCAGAACATTTGTTACTGAAATCTCTGGAAGAGGGGTAGGTTTGGATGTAGTTAGGACTAATGTTGAAGCATTAAAAGGTCGCATTCAAGTTGAATCAGATCTCGGAAAAGGATGCACTTTTCGCCTGCAACTAAGTACGTCTTTAGCTACTGCTAATGTATTAATATTAGCGGTTGATGGTATTGCTTATGCGCTGCCAGTCGAGTTTATTGAAACTGCAATATTAGTCCGCTCTTCGGATGTTTTTTCTCTCGAAAGCAAGGCGACGGTGATTTTAGACTCTCAGCCTTTGTCAGTTGCTTATTTGGCAGATTTACTAGAATTAAATGATACAGATTGGTTGCACAATAATCGGGAGTGGAGACAGGAAAGTTGGAGAGAATTCAAGAGAAATACAGAGGTAGAATCGGTGAATCATAATTCTCGGAAAATGCCTTGTATTGTTTTGAAAGTTGGGGAGGAAAGATTGGGATTATTTATAGATGCTTTGATTGACGAACAGGATGTGGTGATTAAACCTCAAAGTCAATTGCTGAAACGGGTGCGAAACGTTTCTGGTGCAACGATTCTGGGGACGGGGGAAGTTTGTATGGTGCTCAATCCCCACGATTTGATAAAATCTGTACGCAAGCAAGTTTTGTTGGGTGGGGTTGGGGGTGCCCGATCGCCAATTGAGACAGTCAGCCGAAAACAAGTTATACTTTTAGCAGAAGATTCGATCGCTACCCGCACTCAAGAAAAGCGCATTCTGGAAGGTGCAGGTTATGAAGTGGTGACAGCAGTGGACGGGTTGGATGCTTTCAATAAATTAAAAACTCGCTATTTTGATGCTCTGATTTCTGACGTACAAATGCCTAATTTGGACGGCTTGGGACTGACTATTAAAATTCGTCAGCTAAAAGAATACAGTGAGTTACCGATTATTTTGGTCACATCTTTGGCGTCTGATGAAGATAGAAAAAGAGGAGCTGATGCTGGCGCTAATGCTTATATTCCTAAAGGTACTTTCAATCAAGATGTATTAATCGAGACTTTGAAAAGGTTAGTTTGATTGTCAGAGGGGAAGGGAAGAGGGGGACAGGGGGAGAGGGGGACAGGGGAAGAGGGGGAGAATTACCCATTACCCATTACCCATTACCCATTACCCATTACCCATTACCCATTACCCATTACCCATTACCCATTACCTAAAAAAATCTAAAATCTAAAATCTAAAATGGTATGATGTTGTCGCCCATTAAAGTATTGTTAGTAGAAGATTCCCCAGTAGCTACGATCGTTCTCAAGCGCATTTTGGATGCTTCGCCAGAAATCCAGGTTGTCGGAACGGCTTCTAACGGGTTAGAAGCCCTAGAATTAATCCCGAAACTTCAACCGGAAGTCATCTGTACGGATTTGAATATGGCACAAATGAACGGGTTAGAGTTCACGCGGGAAGTGATGAAAAAATACCCGCGACCAATTTTAATAATTAGTGCTTCTGTACAAGCAAAGGATACTCAAAATGTATTTGAATTAATGAAAGCAGGTGCATTAGATGTTTTTCCGAAACCCATTGGCGGGTTGGCGTCTGATTACGATCGCCTGGGGAATGAATTAATCGCTAAAGTTAAAGTGTTGTCGGGAGTTAAAGTATTTACGCGACATCAAAGGCTTGGAGGAATCGAAACAGCCGAGGGTCGCCCAAGCAAAAAAAATTATCAATTACCAATTCATAATTACCAATTATCTAGCAAAAATCTCAATTCTCAAACTATTAAGTTATTGGCTGTTGGCGCGTCTACAGGGGGGCCACAAGCGCTACACTCGATTATTTCTAAGTTTCCGGCTAATTTGCCAGTACCGGTGATTTGCATCCAGCATATCAGTGAAGGATTTTTGCAAGGATTGGTTGACTGGTTGGGTTTTGAATCTAAACTGCCGGTGAAAATAGCGGGTTTTGGGGAATTTCCACAAGCTGGGATTGTTTATTTCCCGCCAGAAAAACGTCATTTAGAATTGGATGCTCAAGGGCGTTTTATTTATTCTGAAGCTGCTCGTGAAGCGGGACATTGCCCCTCTGTAACGGTAACATTTAAGTCAGTTGCTAGTTTTTATGGTCGCGGGGCTGCGGGAGTGTTGCTAACAGGAATGGGGCGAGATGGTGCTGAGGGTATGTTGGCGATCGCCCAAGCCGGCGGTTTGACTATTGCTCAAAATGAGGCTAGTTGTGTTGTGTTTGGAATGCCGAAAGAGGCGATCGCCCTCGGTGCGGCCCAGCACGTTTTACCCGTCAGTGCGATCGCTCCTTTACTGTTGGCGAAATTAAAAGTTTAGGACAAGCGGGAGAATATAGCAGATCGGACGTAAGGTTGAAACCGCTTCTATATAAACGATGTCCGCCGGACGCCGACTGAATAGAATAACATAAAACGTAATTTAAACGGTCTGAGCTTCAACCCGCGGAGGCGGGTTTTGCTGGTATAGACGCGGTTTCAACCGCGCCCGTCTTCTTTTATGATTTGATATTGATAAACTTACCAATTACTTCGCGCAACTTGTCAGCATCAAAGGGCTTAGTTAAATACTCGGTTGCTCCTGCCAAACGCCCCTGTACTTTATCAAATGCTCCATCTCTGGCTGTCAGCATCACGATCGGCAAATTCTGAAACTGAGGCAAGCTTCGCACCGTGCGGCAGAGCTCCAATCCGTCAATCCCAGGCATCGAAACATCGAGCAACAAAACCGAAATTTGTTCGTGATAAATTGTTGACAAAGCATCAACTGCATTGTCTGTCACGAGAACTCGAAACTCTTTGCTTAAGGCTTGTTTGACCAGTCCTTGCATGACGACGCTATCATCAACTGCCAAAATAGTTGGTACTTGACTGCTAGTTGCAGACATATTCTTCTCCCGGTTTATTTATAGTTCTTGAAAATAGAAAACATAATTCCCGCCGTCAGTCGATTGTAGATTGTAGATTTTAGATTGACTGTTCCAGATGAATCTGGGAGCTTGAACTTGAGTCTAAAATTGCGATCTCGACCCTCAAAATTGTCGGCAAGCAAGTATCGGTTTTTGGGTGGGTCATTTTTCAAGAGTGCCTTCGGATAAATAGTGCCCAACTCCGTTGGAGCATTAGCAGAAACTTCACCCCTGTTTTTTTGACCTCAAACTCGAAAAAACAGATTGCCCGAGGGGTCGATCGGCGATGACAACAGTTGCAAAATCTGCATCTCAACCGTCAAACCCTTGATGGTGGAGTTTGAACAACTATTGTTACAAAGTTTAACATTTTCGGTGTTTGTGTAGTCGCTCTCCTAACTTTTGTTGAGTTGCCTGTGCAACAGCCCGGTAAACCGTACTGGTATTGTGGCACAAACCAATTATTTTAATCTACCAGCAAGCCTGCTACCCACGATTAGATCTGTCTGTTAAAATACTATTAAACTTATTAAGAAATTCTCTGTAAGCTATCCGCCATAGATTTTTGAAGGGTGCTTCGTCCCCACGGAGGCTCTTAGATTCACCCAGCCTCTGGCACATCAAAAGCATAGTCAACTCGAAGTATAATTTCTAGAGTATTAGATCTGCGGTGCTCTAACTCCCATAAATCAAAAGTTTCCATGTCAGTCAAGAGGTTGGTCTGAGTTTGGTGCCAGCAGCCTGTGTTCGACTTGCGATCGCAGTCTCCCGGGACAAAATTCATGGCTCGTTTTTCTCCTCGGCCAGTATTGATTAGGGCGGTTGCCAGCAACTAGATGGGCACTTATACATGATGAAAGCACCCTTGCCTCTTGGTAAAACAGTGTTCGATCTCGATCGCACCGACTTGTATCAACTTCTGGGTTCCGATCCAGAGGCTTGCTTTGACGATTTGGTAGGCTTGGCCGCCAGGATGAGCGGAACTCCTATTGCTTTTTTGAGTTTGATTGATGCCTCCGGCCACTGGTTGAAGTCGCAGCTAGGTATCGATCGAACTTTGGCACACCGTTACCTGAATTTTTGCGATCGCTGCTATATCGACCAAACTCCCGCACAGTTGGGCGCGAGTTCCAACTCTAACTCGGAATTTGACCGGGACATTCCCCTACAAAAACCTGCGGTTGCGGCGGCAGATGCGATCGCACCCTTTGCAAATTCCTGCAATAAACCGCCTGCCATCATTGTCCGAGACGCTTCCACAGACGTGCGATTTGCCCAGCATCCGCTAATTGTTTCTTACCCCTTCATCAAATTTTACGCTAGCATCCCAGTCGTCACCTCAGATGGGCAGATGCTGGGCGCGATCTGTGTCATGGATTCCGTACCTAAAGGCTTGACAAAAAATACGATTGATGGTATTGAGATTTTAACTCGGCAAGTTGCGAGTTTGGTGGAGCTGCGGTGGCAATTAGTCAAAGCCAAGAAAGAGGTGGCAGAGGTAGAAGATATCGCTTCACAGGGCCAGCAAATCTCGGAGTTAGCTCGATCGAACCAGGAGTTTTTCTGGGCAGTACAGACTTCAGAGAAGGACACAAGAATATTCCCAACAAAAAAGCTGCCGGTGCTCGAAACAGGCAAATCTCAGGATTTGCGGGAAACTTCAGCGGGCATGAGGCGCGATCGCGATCCCAAACAAATTCCCGAAATAGTGACAGAGGGGCAATCAATGGCAGACTTGCTACAGGAGCGATCGCGCTTGGCAATGCTGCAAGCTAAAGTTGGTGCAGCTCTCGGACAAGGCGGGACAATACCGGCCACCCTCAACCGCTGCACCGACGCAATGGTAGACCATCTCGACGCCACAGCAGCCAGCATCTGGACGTTCAACCCGCAGATAGAGCGGTTAGAATTGCAGGCCGATTCAGGAGTCAGCAGCCAAGATTGGGAACGGCTAATAGAAGATTGGCTGCGAGAAGAAACGGGAAAACTCGAAACGGCTCCTCTGTGCTTGCTGTCGAACCCGTCCCTCTGCGCCATTGCCTATCCCCTGATTGTGGAGGAACGACTGGTGGGAGTGATGGCTGTATGCAGCAGCGCTGCTGCCACGGAGGGGGCGCTAGAAGTTCTGGGGTGGATGGCTAATGCCATTGGCGTGGCGATCGATCGTGTCAAGGCCCGAGAAGAATTGTTGAGCCGCCGGGAAAGTCTGCTGTTCGGCCTCGCCAGTCAGATGCGGAATTCTCTAGACCTCGACAAAATTTTAGATACGGCTGTTAATGAAATTCACAGCTTGTTGCAGGTTGACCAGTGCTACTTTTTGTGGTATTCAGTATCGCGGCAGGGGCAGCCGAGTTTTGCGATTACCCACGAGGCGGCAAATCCTGAACTCACAGATCTGCTCGCAGAATATCCGATCGCACAAGTAACGCTACTAGCCGAGAAAATTCGCGATCGCCAAACGCTCCGCATCGGCGACACTGCCACAGCAGCCTGCATAGATTCCGCCACGCGAGCTTTTTTAAGGGGTGTCGGGATCGTTTCTAAGCTGCTGCTGCCGCTCAAGACTCACTCCGGTCAAATGGGGGCGATAGTTTGCAATCATTACAGCAGCCGTTCCTGGGCGGCAAGCGAGGTAGAATTGCTGCAAGCGGTGGTGGATCAACTGGCGATCGCGATCGACCAAGCCGAACTTTACGCCCAAACTCGGGCGGCAGCCTTAGCAGCTCAAACTCAAGCCCGACAACTGACTGAAACTTTGCAGAGTTTGCAGCAAAAAGAAGCTCAGCTCATTCAAAACGAAAAAATGTCCTCTCTCGGTCAAATGGTTGCCGGCGTCGCCCACGAAATTAACAATCCGGTTAATTTTATTTACGGCAACTTGACTTATTGCGAGCAGTACATGAAAGATCTGCTGGATTTGCTGCGCTTGTATCAAAAGCACTACCCCGAACCTTGCGAGGAAATTCTCGACAAAAGCGAAGAAATCGATGTGGATTTCGTAGTGCCAGATTTGCTGAAAATTCTTTCTTCGATGGAGATGGGAGCCGAACGCATCCGGCAAATTGTCCTTTCCCTGCGGAACTTCGCGCGGCACGACGAAGCCGAGAAGAAACCTGTGGACATTCACGAAGGGATTGACAGCACGCTGCTGATTTTGCAGAGCCGCTTGAAGTCAAACGGGCCAATACCGGGAATTAAGGTAATTAAAGACTACGGCGACTTGCCGAAGGTAGAATGCTATCCCGGACAGCTCAACCAAGTATTTATGAATATTTTGGGAAATGCGATCGACTCCTTGGAAAATCAGCCCGCACCCAAGACGATCGAAATCTCGACGGCGGTGGTGTCCCAAGACTCGGATCGAGGTGAGTCACGAAAGTCGATCGGTCAACTTGTGCTGATTCGGATTCGGGACAGCGGGCCGGGATTGACCCAAAAAGCTAAATTGTGCTTGTTTGACCCTTTCTTTACCACTAAACCAGTGGGCAAAGGCACGGGACTCGGCTTGTCCATTAGCTACCAGATTGTGGTGGAAAAACACGGCGGCAGTTTGAAGTGTATCTCAGAACCCGGACAGGGAGCGGAGTTCTGGATTGAGATCCCGCTGTCTCGCCCCGCTGCTGTCAAAGAATAAACTGGCGGGCGATCGGTTTGGCAAACATTTTTTAAACTTTATTGTGAAAGTGCTTGACAGATTCTGGTGTTTGAGTGTTAATATGATAAAGGTTAAGACGTTGGGGCGTCGCCAAGTGGTAAGGCAGCTGGTTTTGGTCCAGCCATTCAGAGGTTCGAATCCTTTCGCCCCAGTTAAATAGTTTTTAATGTTTTCGATGAAAGGGCGGTTGAAACCGCATCTACACAGGCAAAACCCGCCTCCGCGGGTTGAAGAGTGGGTCGTTAAAATTACCTTATGCTCTCTTAGTCCACAGAGGCGGACATAGTTTGTATAGACGCGGTTTCAACCGTACATCCGCTCTGCTAATTGCTGGGCCCGCGAGCATTTAATCGATCGAATACGTATCGAGAAATTGCCGGAAATGCTGTTTCGTCCTTGGTATAAGCCACATCGTCTGCGAAAACGACCAAGATGTAAATCGCGCGATCGTCTAAAGTTCTGACAAAAGCCGCTTCGCTGCGGGATTTGGAAGTATAGCCAACTTTGGAACCAAAATAAATATTAGTTGGTAAAGACTCGCCGAGAAATCCTTTTATTGAGTTGCTAGGGTCATTTTTCCAGGCTTTAGGGTCTAAATCTCTCGTCAGCAAGTAAGCCATTTTGCGGCTGGCGAGACTAGAAACAGCTTGCCTAGTATAGATTTCATATATTAATCTGCCGGCTTGGTCAGTAGTTGCTTGATTGCGAATCGGCACAGAATCATCGCCCCGCAATTGCAAATCGCGACCGACTGGGCCTTCTTGCCTTAAATAGTATATGGGATAATTTTTGGTGCTTATACGAATATCATTGTAGCCTGCTGACTGGAAAAACGTGTTAATTTGCGTGCGCTTTTGCAGCCATGTTTGCAACTCTTCTCCTCCGAGCCGTCCGCCGGATTTTGTATCGGTGATTTTGTCTAAAATCCTGCTGGCAGCATCGTTGTTGGAGATGCGAATCATTTGTTCTAAGTCGTTTTTAAATGCAGATTCTCTTTCCGTAATCATGCCTTTTTCTATAGCTGAGTAAAAGGCTGCCATCCAAAATAACTTGGCAACGCTAGCAGGAAATCTGAGAGTTTGATTTTGATATCCGGCGAAGGTGTGATTTTTGGGATTGCTGACATCAAACAAGCTAATTGATAGCTTATCTGCTGGTAATCCTTGGCTGGTGGCAATGTTCACAGCTTCATCAACAATCCCTTGCAATTCTTGAGAATAAACTGGATTGGGAGGTGTTTTGATGTTGTAGGTGAAGGTAGGATCGCTTTTACTATCGACTACATTTTGGGATGTTGGAATTGTCGGTGGCGAGATAGCCTCTTGAGACAATATGACGGGTGGTTCTGGGGCGCGGCGAGTTCTGAAGGGGATTGTCAGGAGCCAAAAAAACGCGATCGCCCCCGCAATTAAACACAAAATGTTGCGGTATTTGAGCCGAGACAATTTTGCCCTCAGTCGCCGACGAGATGGCGTTGGACGATCGGTGATGAGGCGTCGGGGTTCAACTGGACGATCGCCGCTGATTTGCCGTCGAGGTTGGACTGGACGATCGCTGATTTGCCGTCGTGGCTCAACTGGACGATCGCTGATTTGCCGTCGTGGCGCGACTGGACGATCGCTAATTTGGCGTCGGGGCGCGACTGGACGATCTGTGATGACGCGTCGGGGCGCGACTGTACGATCGGTGATGAGGCGTTGGAGCCAGATTGAGATTTGGAGCCAGATTGGGCGTTGGAGCAAGATGAGGCGTTGGAGCCAGATTGAGATTTGGAGCCAGATGAGTCGTTGGAGCGAGATGAGGCGTTGGAGCCAGATTGGACGATCGCCGATCGGGCGTCGGGATTGGATAGGACGTTGGGGTTTGACTGGGCGATCGCTGCTTGCGCGTCGGGATTGGACTGGACGCTCGCTGCTGTGGCGTCTGGGTTGGATCGGACGTTGGGGTTCGATTGGGCGGCGTCGGCGGTCTACTTGCATTACAGTGTTGTGGTATCAAACTCGCAGGATCAGTTTATAATAGGGCGGTGTCTAATAGAATTTTAGATTTTAGATTTTAAATTTTAGATGTGGAATAACTGATTGTATAAGGGTTTGGAACTTGCCAACAGTTGCATTATTTTTTGAAACGGGTCTACACTTTCGTCAATTTAATCTACCTGCTAGGCTGATTAAGAGTTCGAGTAATCGTAAAGATTTCAGGATAGCACTGAGTTGAAGCAAAATCCTTGGGAAAACATGAGAAATTTTTGGAGTCTGGCTGTTTTGGGATTTGCGATCGCCTGGGTGAATAATTATTTGATACCTGATGTTTGGGCATTGCAGTCTCAACCTGCTGTCGCTGTTGTCGATCGACAAACAGAAGCACGCGGCCCGGATGTAGTGGCTGAGTCGATCGCAGACAGCGAAAATCGGGAACCCAAAAATAAGCAAAGTGTTTCTAGTTTGCTCAGTCTGTTTCGGGACTTGAACAACTTACCTGAAATTCCGTATTCCCAATGGCTAGAAGTGCTGGCGAGACGACCAGACTCAGAGAATACTGCGACAGAAACCGCTATACTACCCGAAGACATAGCACGTTTTGAAAAGATTGTACAGTATGCCAAACAGGAAAATTTGCCCGATCGCCCGATCGGACAAATCATCCAGGCGATCGGCGATAACTTCCAAGGATTGCCCTACGTCGAGGGTTTGCTGGACAAATCCGGCGAAGAAAAGTTGATCGTAACGTTGAATAAATTTGATTGCGTTTTGTTTGTAGAGACGGTTTTGGCTATTTCCCGAGGCGTAGCAGTAAAAGATTACGAATATCAAAATTTTGTAAATCGCATAGAAGAACAACGGTATTTAAACGGTAAAATGAACGGCTATTGCAGCCGGCTGCACTATTTTTCAGAATGGATTAAAGACAATCAAAAACGGCAAACCGTAGAAAACATTACCGCTCAATTGGGCGGAGTGCCGATGAATAAAACACTAAATTTCATGAGCCAGCACCGCAGCAGTTACCCGCAAATGGTAAAAGATGAAGCAACTTATCAGTGCATAGTCAGCCAAGAAGCAGAATTAGCCAAAACTACGGTTAATTACATCCCGACAAATCGGATCAAAAGTGTTTATTCCCAGTTAAAGCCTGGGGATATTGTGGCGGTAGCCACGGATGTTAAAGGATTGGATGTCACCCACACAGGTTTTGTGTACAGGAATGCAGACGGGAATCTCGGCTTAATTCACGCTTCGCCGGCTGGGGCTGTGACAGTTGCTTACGACTTGCAGAGATATATTAGCAGAGTCGAAAGTGCGATCGGCATTGTAGTTGCTAGAGCAAAAACACCTAATCCAATTCGTTCGTAGTGAGGACTTCAGTCCGCATTCATGAAGGACTGAAGTCCTCACTACAAACCATATCGAAGTTTGACAAAAAAGCAAATCATCTAAATTTCCGCTTCAGCCCTACCACCAAAACCCACCCCAAAGTACATCCCAAAATATAGCCAATAAAATCCTCCCACGAAAAGCCACTACCCAGAAACAAACGCCCAAATAATGTAGCGCGAATAGCTTGCAAAAAAGGAGGTTTCCACAGTTGGCTAAATTCAATGAGACAGTTAAAAATGAAAACTCCCCAGGCAATTTTAGTCGGAGAAACTTGGGGAAACATGAAAACAATTAGCAGAATCAAGAAAATTTGGTAGAGAAAATCACCAAAATAATCATTAAAAAACTCTCGCCCCGGCCCCGAATAGAATTCGCTGCTTAAACCGACAATCAAAATAGGGATGATAGTCAATAAAAGAGCAACTCGATAGTTAAAAAAGGGATGCGCGCGATTAAAAGGTGGTGCCATTTTAGGTATTAGTAGTAGGGTGCGTCAGTTGGCACGATTTTAGATACCCATTGAAAATCTCTGTGCTGACGCACCGTGGCAACTATTGGCTATTCGCCAAGAATCAAACATAATATTATTCATCAAATCTGGTGTTATTGAACAAGTTCGCTGCGAGATACCTTACTACTTCTAGCAGGATTTGGCGTTAATTCCGGTGGCGAAACTTGAACGCTTCCCCATTCAGTCAAAAAGCTTTTCAACAAAACCTCTTGCTGAGTGCGAAATGCCTCGACATTTGCCCCTCGATTCATAATCACAAACCACACGGTTTCTTGTTTTTGAGTGGGTAGCGCTCCGCCCAAAGCGCTAACATTATCCAATGTGCCAGATTTGACTACTGCTAACTTTGGCAGCGCCCGTTCTGACAAGATTCCTTTATCTTTGCCAACTACAGTTAAGACATCAGCAACTGTCATGCTGTAAGGTTGCAGGTAGCGTTCTAAAGCTATAAATAACCCGCACGCAGCCCTAGGAGAAATGCGATTGTCGTCGCTCAATCCGGAACCGTTGACGAGTTGAATTTCTGCGGGAGGAACTCCAGTTGCTGCTGCTGCTTTTTGCGCGACTGTTTTGGCGCCACCAACAGTATCAGCTAGCATATCTGCCATGAGATTGTTGCTGTACTGATTCATTTTTTTGATAAGTTCGGCGAGGGGTAAAGAATAATGTTTGGCTAAGGGTACGGCGCTGGGACGTGCTGGCAAAACTTTGACAGTACCATCAATTACTATTTGGGGTTTCGGTGTATTGGGAGGAAGTGTTTGATACTGGGCTGCGGCTTCGCCCGGCCAGATTTCACTGTTCAATGCTTGTTTGAGCAATTCTCCTGATTTGAGGGGATTTAATTCAAAGTTCATGTAAAATTTACCGACAATGATTAAAGTGCCAGTGACTCGCTTGATGCCTTTTTTATTTAAGATGTTACCGAGGGCGATCGCCTCTTCCCACACAAACAACGGATCTTCGCTGCCCTCAATCACTAAATCGCCTTTTAATACACCGTCTTTGATGGTGCCGTTGGTACTAATTTCGGTGATAAATTGATGTTCCGGCCCGAATTGTTGCAGCGCTACCAGAGATGTTGCTACTTTGGTAATGGAAGCGGCTGACAGAGGAACTGTACCTTGATGATTGGCGAGTAATGTATTGCCCGATTGCATCCAGATGCCTTGGTCTTCTTTGGCAGAACCTTGGGCCGTCAATGCGTTGAGATATTGCTGGATTTTGGTATTTGTGGCGGTTTCGGGATTGTTGAGAGAAACTGTTAACGGCTGATTGGGTTTAACTGGCGGCGGGGAAGATTCGGCTACAGGAGAGGGAGTTGCAAGTTGGGGTGATTCGGTAGCGGCGCATCCGGCGATCATTGTGAGAAGGGCGATCGAGCTTACAGCACTCAAGTAGCGGTTTTTCAGCATTACCTTAATCTTTTCCATCAAATTTACCATCATCTTTCGGCATACCCGATGGAAAGTTTAGCATTAGTCCGCGCGTCTTCCTTCTGGGATCTTTCTTCGCGAACTTAGCGTCTTCTTGCTTTCTTTAAATATAGATATCTTGGAAATGCTTCGGGATTTGATCTTCAGCGCCTGGGGTTCTCACCCCAGGCCGATCGCAATCGCAAATTCTCGGTAAACTGGTTTATCCAGCCATACTGCCCATACTCCCCATACTCAGGGGCACCATTTCGCCGTGCATCGTCAGGCCTAATAACATCGGCTCATTAACTCGAATCAACTCTCCTGTAAGGGCGCAGCGTTCCTCCTGCTGTGCTGTGGCGTTAATGCTGGCTCGAATATCCGATCGACAAAACATCTGACGATACTCTCCAGACTTCTGCTGGACGTAATTCCAGAGCAAATCTCGAATCAAAGCTTGATAGCCTTGATTGCCAGCGAGCTCTTTGAGTCTCTCCTTGAGCTCTCTTTCCAATCGAATGCTGGTGACTTCCATTTCGGTGGTTGAGGTTCTAGGTAGGGTATGCATAATTTTTCTCCGTGACGGGTGGACATATCTGTAATATCAGTGTAGTATGTTTAAAGCTAGATTTAAAGGTCTCAGATCACTTTCTGCCTACTGTGAAATTTTTCCCCACCTACTCTACTTATCAACTCAAGTGCGATCGCCCCAGGGGTCGCGCTGAGTCCTCACGGCAAGTCTTTATGACAGGTTTGCTAACCCCTACAGCGACCTCGTGGGCTGGGACAAGCCCAATTAAACCCGGTTATAGTGGATTAGGACTAATTTCAGAAATTAATTACAACGAGGTAGACCGGGACGGTCTGGGAGTGGCACGGCCACACCATAAAGATAGGCGAAGCGGGAGGTACAGCTAACGACTGTACCAACATAAGATGAAAATTTGCATGAAAGCAGTTTTTCTAGCCCCCGCTTCACTCGTAAGAGAAGCGGGGGCATTTGATTGGAGATTGGAGCAATTTGGCAAGGCTTGGGGAACTCGCAAAAACTAGATGTAGCCAATGCTGGGAAGCATTCCAAATCTAAAATCTCAAATCTAAAATCTCAAATCTAAAATCCAAATGAGGAGGAGCAAGCCGTGACCGTAGTAACTGATGTATTGAGGCAATCTGTTGTGGTATTTTCTCAAAATTACCTACCGATGAGCCGTGTCAACATCAAACGGGCGATCGTACTTTTGGTAACAGGCAAGGCTGAACCTCTGGATTTTAGCATCGGCAATGGCTATCTAGTGCGATCGCCCAGCACCAGCATCCACGTACCCGAACAAATCCGCTTAACTTTTGGCAACAGGGAGCGTGTTTGGAAAGTACCACCGGTCAATCGCCGGGAAGTGTTGCGCCGAGATGCCCATGCTTGCCAATACTGTGGCAACAACAGGCATTTGACGCTGGATCACGTGATGCCTCGATCGAAGGGCGGGTCGCATACTTGGGACAACGTAGTGACGGCTTGCGAACGGTGCAACTCTCGTAAGGGCGATCGAACTCCCATAGAAGCTGGAATGTCTCTGCGAACCAAGCCGAAGGCTCCCATTCACCCCACTGTTGCTTTTGCCGAAATGTTTTGGCACGAATACCAAATTGGGGAATAGGGAATGGGGCATGGGGAATGGGGCATGGGGAATAGGGCATGGGGCATGGGGCATGGGTAATAGTTAGTGGTTTTTCTAATAACCAATTCCCTATTTGACCAATTCCCTATTTGACCAATTCCCAATTCCCAATTCCCAATTCCCAATTCCCAATTCCCGATTCCCAATTCCCGATTCCCAATGCCCAATTCCCAATTCCCAATTTTCAATTTTCAATTCCAAATTTAAGGCTGTCAATATGCTGAAGTTGACTTACACTGAAACGGGCTTTAACCTAGAGCGTTTGGCTCAATCTCCCGAACAGTTAGTGGCGCTGCGAGTTGTGCTGGCTATGCGAGTTGGTCAAAGCATCAGCGTCGAACCGAGCACTGCGGCATTTTTGCTGCCCGCGAATTTGCCGGCGCTTTCTCTGTTGGAATCTGAGGCCCGCCGAGATGATACCGATTCGATCGCTCTTTGTGTTGCTGATGCTGATTTTGTCGAAGTGACCCTGCGCGGTACGTGGATTGGAGGGGCATCTGAAGGCGCTGATGGGGTGTTTGCGACGGTTTTGAGCGATCGGGCGGAGCGGTTGTTGCTCGGACTCTGGCTCGAAACTCAGGCTGCTGCCGAGGTTGTCGGGGAAGTCGGCGATTAAGATCCGATCGAGAAAGTTCGGCAGGGAGCATCTCGGCGCCAGCTTTGATAGCAGTGCGAGCGTCCCCGCTCGCGAGTGATAAAATACGCGAGCGGGGACGCTCGCACTGCTGTAAAAAAAATGCTTTTTGCAATCAGATGCTTTCTCCATCCCCCACTCTCGTTAAGGCGTGTAAATGATGTTGAAGTAAATGCCATTATCTTGCAGGTTGTTGCCTTTATCGGTAATTCTCACCAAAGGAAAAGCATAATCTACACGCAAGTTCACCCGCCGTATCGGTTCCCAGATTACCCCCAAACCCATACCTGCTAAAAATGTCTGATTGGTTAATTTATTAGGATTATTGGGAGCGTTCCACACCGTACCCGCATCCAAAAAAGGAGCTAATTGAAGTTTGGGATTTCCCGAAGCATCCCGCTGCAAAGTAATCCGATCCTCGATCGACAGTCGGAAGCCGTTATCGCCAGAACGCACATTTTGGCGGTAGCCGCGCAGAGATTGCCCGCCGCCAATTACAAATTGCTGCGAAGGTAACAAACTATTAGCAGAAAGTTGTAAGTCTGACTGCAAAATTAATAAATGTTTATCATTTAATCGCTGTACTCGCTGCACTTGACCCAGCCAACTCAAAAATTGTCCGTCAGGGACAGAACCTTCATTTTGAGTAGCATCAAACAAGCTTGTGCCGATCGTAAATTGCGATCGCAAAGCCCAAGCACCCTGGGGATCCCGCCGAATGTAGTCCTGTCCCAGCTTGATCGCAGTGGTAGTCGTGACACCATTGGAGTCAGGGCCCGAGCCAAATGGAGTCGGTACACCGGCGACAAAAGTTCTGCCTTTCTGATAAGTAAGACCGGCAGATAAGGCAAATTCTTCGATCGGCGTTCTCCGCAGCGGCTGGCGGTAACTAACTTCAAATAAATGCGATTTTCCCGAAATGTCAAAAGCATCAAAAGGTTCTTGTACTATACTGTTGCGGTTCGGCGCTGCCCTCAATTGCAACGTGCCGTTCATCGCATTTAGCGGCAAGCGATAGCTGAAATCGAAGACATCTGAATCGCCGAGCGATCGATAATAAGCACCCGCAAGTTCATCGCCATTTCCTGTGAGATTGCGGTGCCGCAAACTAACACCCAATCTTTCAGAACCGACGCTGGGAGGCGAATAATTGTCAATGCTGAAACTAGATTGAAATGGATTAGCTTCCGTAACTCTGACGATCAGAATGCTCTCTCCTTCATTATCCCCAGCCCGCAGGCTGGCTTCTACATTGTCAAATAAAGGATCGACTCGCAGCAGCCGGAGTTGGTTTTCTAATGAAGCTGTACTTAAAGGCATTCGGGCACCGAGTCGAATCCGGCTGCGGATGTAACTTGGATGCAATCTTTTAGCTCCTTCTACCTCAATTCGAGTCAGCTTGCCTTCGATAACTTGAATTTTGACTACCCCTGCGGTGATAGTTTGGGGCGGCAAGACGGCTCTCGAAGTGATGTAGCCACGATTGAGGTAAATTTCGGTAATTTTGTCGGCGATTTGTTTGAGCTGTTCTAGCGTGGTAGAACGGCCCTCTAACGGCTTGACTAAGGCATTAATTTCGTCTTGGCTTAAAATTGTGCTGCCAACTACCTGAATTTTCTGCACCTGAATTACCTGATTCGGTAGCGGCAGGGGAACTGGGGACGGGCGCTCCGGTGCAACTGGTTGCGGTATTTGAGGAGGTTCTGGGGAAGGCTGCGGGGCCGGTTGCAAAAATCGATCGCGATTTGGATCTGGCTGAGTCGGTGGCGGGGGCAGGTTTGGAGGGGTATTTTGTGGGTTTTGGGCTAAAACATTGCTATGTAGCTGGTTAGGGAATATCGGTTCGCTGTTAACTAGATTTTGTGCTTCGGGTTCCGGGTGGGCATCACAACCAGTTTCATTAATTGTGGAACAGCGATCGGCCTGGTTGTCAAGAGGGTTGTTTTCGGCAAAATCCGGCAGTTGATTGAAGTTAGTTGCAGTTTCATCCTGCTTGATTTCGAGTTTTTGCAGTGCTAATACTCCGTTGGCCGGATCTGCTAAGTTGTCAGCGGCGGCGGGCAACTGAGAAATATCGTCCGTTTGGGATATAGCTTGATGGGCATCAAAGCAAGCAATGGGGAGCGCAGTTAGAAGTGAAATCCCCAACCGAAATATTGCAATATTTGCTCTCGGGCGCATAATTAATATTTTTGTAAAATAATTTTGCTTGCTGCTTGACTATGCAAGTTTACCATTTAGTATTGGGCGCAATTTGAACATAAAATTTTCAATAGTCCGGCTTTCCAGAGACAAGGGGACTGGGAGCATCTCAATTTTGCTATCGAAGTCGATCGATCTTTTAGATTTTAGATTTTAGATTTTAGATTTGGGGGATTGGGGGATTTAGTCGCGAGGATCGGGACTCTAGTAGCATCTGAAGTGCAGTCGCTTCAATAAAAATGCCCAGTTGCAACCTCCCAGATCCTCCTAGCGAATCCTTATGCTGGTCAGCGCAAAAATTTTAATTTATTGAGGACGATCGACCAAAAAACCCGAGACAGGCAAAAATCATCTGTGGCGCTGCCAAATACCGCGCGCGATCGCCACGGGTTTTTGGTACTTGCTGCACAAGTCGAATTATTTTTTGGCGATGGGTGTTAACTGACTGGGGATTAATGGTTCTCGGGCAATTTTGCCGAGTTCGACTGCACTCAACACTTCTGACCACTCGAACGCTAAACTGGCATCGCTGGGAGACTCCACGCGCAATTGAGCTAGAGCTGCCAGGTACTCGTACCAGAGACCTTGTTTGCCGAAGATGCTCAGCTTGGCGCGACCCTCGGGCGATCGATCCAACTCTGTTTTCAAGGTTGGGGCCACTGCGATGCGGTTTATCCACCCCGAAACGAGAACCTCATCTCTATAGTTTTTTGGGTTGCATTTGATAGTAAAGTACCATTGATAGTTTTTGCCAACTTCCAGGGCTGGCGAGTTGCCGTCGGAGCCGAGGTTGATGCTAACGATACCAGGACGGCTCGTTACCATCCGAAAACTTTTTTTGTATACCGTTTTGTCGCTTTCGTCTGCTAACTCAAACTGAACTGTTTTGTCGATGGCTACGGGAAGGTAGTAGAAAAATGTCGGCTTTGCTGATATTGTTTGCCCCATAGTTGATTGGGGAATCAAGGCAGTTAAGGCATTTGTGGCAGTGCATTCTAAGCCGCGGGTTCCTCCCCCTTCCCGTCTTCCGGGTACTCCCTGCTCCGGCGGTTGAAAGTTATTCCACGTGCCTCCCAATTGCTGGTTGTTCGGTCTGCTTCCAGTTAGTTCCGGGGGTTGAACTGTTTGCCAGTTGAGTGGTAGCTGCGGTTGTGAGGGGCGGCGGACATTGTTACCGGGGCTGTTGAGAGCAAGAGCTGGTATTAAACTACCAACGGCAACTCCCTCTAGAGACAGAATTAAGGAAAGAGCACCGATGTTTAGAGCAGACTTCCAAGCCATGACGAACCTGCCTTCTAATGAACCTAGGAACTTAAACACACGATTTTATTCTACCCAAGGTTTTGACGGATCTAGTAATCTGTTGTACTTAATTTATATCTTCCAACAGATACGATTAGTTTGGCCCTTCTGAGCAAGATGGAATTCTGTGTCGCGTTTTTCAGTGGTAGCTTGGTAGTTATACTTACTTGCCTGCACGACAGCAGGTTGGGTTGAGCTTGTCAAAGCCAATGTTCAGAAAGACTAATATTCCGGTTTTTTTACTGCGATCGCAGGCTAAAAAGCGTCTTTTCGTAAAAAAACCGGTTGATGCGTCAGTTCAGGATATCAGGAACCTCGGCAATTTTGCTGATGAGCCTAAAGCGATCGGCTACAAGTGAGCAAATTAAGTTTTCTGTACAATACAATAGCGGCAAAAAAATTTAGCATGAATCTCGATTCACCTGTTCTCTCGGACAAACAGCCTTCGGGGCTGCGGATGGTAAGACCGATCGGGGTCTACGCGCTGCACGGCATTACTTTTTTAGGAAATAGGTTATTCGCGGTCGATCGCACCGAAGGGCTACTATTGGAGATCGATCGAGAAACTGACAACACTACTGTTTTGAATCCTCATCAAACGGCTAAGTTTGCAGGCGCAACCGGGCTGGCGATTTGGGAAGATACTCTCTGGTTTTCGCGAGATGAGGATATTTGTTGCTGTCCGGGCGCAATTCGGGATGGGGCAATCGCTGAACTCAAACCCGAACATTTTGTTTCCCTTTCTTATCCCGCTGACGGGATTGCAGTTTGGAAATCTACGCTGTATGTGACTTGCCAGAGATTGGGCTATATTCTGGTTTTTGATGTAAAAACTGGTCGGGAAATTACTCGGTTTTATGCTCCCGGTATTGGCATAGAAAATATCACTGTCCGGGATGAGGAACTCTGGGTTTGCGACAAGACTGAGCAAACTGTTTACTGTTTGGAACGGGCAACTGGGGAGATTAAATTTAGCGTTTTGACTCCCTTTGAGTGGCCTTCGGGTTTGGCTTTTCACAAAGATTCCCAGACGGGCGAAGAGGTTCTGTATGTGGCTTATGCCGGGGATGAACTTTATATTCGGGACGATCCGAATTCGGAAGATCCTTTTCAGTTGACGAAGCGCGATCGCACTTTTGTTCACCCTTTATCTTTTCACTACAATGAAGCCGAACGCTTCGCTCTGTCAAATGGTTTTTTGATGGAAATGTCCTATGTGGAGGAACTTTCTCCCCTGGATGAGGTAGAAATCGATAATTTGGAGTGGCGGATTGCTTTACCTTCGGACACTCACCGACAAAAGGTCAGGAAAATTACGCCGATTGGGATGCCTTTTACTGAGGAAATTCAGGAAGGGGAACGGGTGGCGGTGTTTAAGTTCGATCGCCTCCAGAAGGGGGAACGGCGAGTTTTTGGCTGGAAGGCGTTGTTAGAAGTGCGATCGATTAAGTATCAGTTGTCACCTCGGAATGTAGAAAAGATACCGCAACTATCGCCGGAGTTTGCAGCGAAGTATTTGGTGGACAATGATAATTTGGCGATGGATACGGAGATTGTGCGATCGGCTGCGGTGGCCTCCATTGGCACAGAAACTAATATTCTGAGGAAGTTACTGAGCATTCGCAATTTTGTTTACGACCAACTTTCTTACGGGATTAGACCTCACATTGACACTCCCGATATTGTACTGCGTCGCGGCGTCGGTTCTTGCGGCGAGTATGTGGGGTTGTTGTTGGCTTTGGCAAGGTTGAACGGAATTGCTTGTCGCACAATTGGGCGTTATAAGTGTCCGGCTTTTGCTGACAGAAAAGGTTTGCCGCTGGAACCCGATTTCAATCACGTTTGGCTGGAGTTTTACATTCCAGGTTTTGGCTGGGTGCCGATGGAATCTAATCCTGATGACATTCAAGACAGAGGCCCTTATCCTTTGCGGTTTTTTATGGGTTTAGCTTGGTATCACGTGGAAATTGGCAAGGGAATTCGCTTCCAAAGTCTCACCAGCGGGGGTCTGCCTTTGAAGAAGGAGGATGTTTCCGTGGGAAGTCTGGCCATTAATCATGTCCGGTTTACAATTTTGGAAGAGTTGTTTTAAGGAAGAGTTGACTGTTGACTGTTGACTGTTGACTGTTGACAGTTGGCAGTTGGCAGTTGATAGTTGACAGAGGGAAGACTCGGAGTATCTCACTTTTGTAAAAAAGCAATTTCTTTACAGTGCGAGCGTCCCCGCTCGCGAGTGTTAGATAGATCGTAGATCGCGAGTTCTTGAAGTGGTCGCACTATAAAATCAAAACTGAGATGCTTCCGGGAAGACTTTTCTCATCTCCCCCTCTCGGACTCTCCAAGTCTCCCTCTCACCCAATTCAAAACACGTTCGGTACAATAACCGTTATCAGGTTTGTAGTGAGGACTTTAGTCCGCAGAGTTTGATGAAGATTTCCATTCCTTGCTACAAACTAATTTTATTGGGGTTGTGCGATCGCACATAATCTCAAGTCTAAATCTCAAGTATAAGGCAAGCAGGAGGGGTTGTGGAATTTTCGATTGCTAATTTGCTGGTTTTGGTAGCCTTTGTGCTGTTGCTGACAGTGACTGGCGGGGTCGCTTATTTGACAGCAGTTGAATGGCGCGATCGCAGGCGCTTAGATAACGCCAAGCGTAAAAAATAGTCGCTATTTGCTGTTGACAAATTGCATTTTTCATGATAGTAAACAAGGCAACCCAAATAGGTCGCCTTTAGAGGTTTGTAGTGAGGACTTTAGTCCGCAGAAATTGATGCGGACTGAAGTCCTCACTACAAACCTATTTGATTTAGTAGGATTCACGGGCGGGACACCCGCGCCACAATCAACACACTTGAAGTCATTGGTTATTGGTTGTTGGTTGTTGGTTGTTGGTTATTGGTTATTGGTTATTGGTTGTGCATTTAAATTGTATCTTTAGGGCGGGCAAGATGCCCGCCCCACAAAAGTTTAACTTTATTCGGACGTGCAATTTAAATGCCTCGGAGCTGATTTGTCCTATGTTTCTTGTTAGTTGTTCGTTCTAATAACCAATAACCAGTAACTCATGCCCTATGCCCTATGCCCTATGCCCCATGCCCTATGCCCTAGTCAATTATCCACGCGCGAATCAGTTCGTTTACCTCTTCTGGTACTTCATCGTGGGGACAGTGACCGGCTTTGATAAAGTGTTCTGTCAACTGCGGATAATGTTCGCGGAATTTGGCGCTTCTGTTGGTAGAATTCATCCACGGATCGCCCTCTCCCCACAGCATTAGCAGCGGGCAATTTAATTGACTCAACAATACGTCGATTTTTTCACCTTGGGGTGTTCGGAAGACGGAGGCGAATACTTTGGGTGCACCCCGATCGCACGAGGGTTGGTAAATTTCTTCTACTAATTGGTCTGTGACGGCGCTTTGGTCGAGATAAACTTTTTGTAGGGTTTTCCGAATTGTCGATCGCCCTCGTACGTATTGGAACAGCAGAAAACTTGCCCAATCTTGCTGGAATAAGGTTTTAGCTACGGTAGATATGGCTTTTTGCAAGGGCGGGGCTTCGGGTGCGGGCTGAGGTTCGCTGAAGGGGCCGGCGCTGTTGATTAAGATGAGTCCGGTGGCTGATTCGGGACGCTGGGCTGCTACGCACAAGGCGGCGTAGCCTCCGAGGGAGTTGCCGGCTAGTACGGCGGGCCGGCCGATGACGTTGGTGATGAAGTCGTGGAGTTGGTCGCGCCAGAGCTCGCCGCTGTACTGGATTTCGGGTTTTGCCGATCGCCCGAATCCGATCAGGTCGATCGCCCAGACTTCAAATTCTTTGCTCAGACCGCTGATATTTTTGCGCCAGTGGTCTGTGGATGCTCCAAAACCGTGAATTAACAGCAGGGGAGGGCGTTCGAGATGTCGATCGCTCGACCGCACATAGTATACTGAATGGCCCCGCCATTGCCAGTATGTGCCTGGAATGGGGGTTGCAGTGATGGCTGGGGTTGTTTGCATAATGTAAAGAAATAAGTATTTACTTTAACTATTGTATCGTGAGGTTCAGATTTATAAAGTTTTGCCAAGGCGCTGGGGTTTTGCCAGTAAGGGATACGTCAAGTTGGTCGAGTTGGGCTAGTGCGGGCGATCGCACTCATAATCAATAAGTTTTGTAACAAATATTGATTTGGTAAAGGTCGCAGCAGTCGGATTTTCAGTATTCGATCGGCATTTTGGAAATATATCTGGTTTCGACTGCAACACACCTAGGTAAGATCCTTGCGATCTTTGGTACAAGTAGGAGATCTAGGCGATCGGGCCCAAGCTGTGGTGGTGGGAGTCGATCCCCATTGGCTAGGAGTCAAGGGATCGACTTTTTTGGACGGATTTCCGATCTTTTCAAGGTGGGGATCGTTTGGTAAGCGAGCTGTTGACGGCTTGGGATGCAGCGGGTTCAGCTTCAGTGCCCTAGCAAAAGCCGACCTCAAAAATCAGGATGCGGGTAGAAGTTATAAGTAAAATTACTGGGAGTTCTTGGCAAAAGTTTCTGAGAATCGCAGAATATTTTGTGATGTTCTTTGCTTTTCTTAACGGCTTTGATACTCTAAGATAGAAATAGAGCTGCGCCGCTCAATTAATGAGTATTTTGAATACTAGGGAGCCAACTATGCAGGGTGTGAAGTTTATCCACCTGAAAGTTAGGGAGTTTTCTGAGTGATTGCTATCTCAGCCCGTCCGGTCGTCGGACGCAATTGGATTACGATTAGCTTCGCTTCTACCCTATACCTTTGTCCTATTTTGGATCTGCTCCTAGCAGAGATTCCGCCTCACTGGCAAGCGGAATTACGGTTGGGGCTTCAAGAAGCTTTGGTAAATGCCGCTAAGCATGGAAATAAGTTAGACCCCAGTAAAACTGTTGGAGTCCGTTTTTCGATCGTCCAAAACGAATATTGGTGGGTGATATCAGACGAAGGTTGTGGCTTTAAAGCACCTTGCGGTTGCGACCTTTATACCGATACTTGCGACAGTCTCATAACAGAGGATGTTGCAGATAATTCTGCATTCCCCCATGTTGAACAAGAATGTGGTAGGGGGCTGTTTATCCTTTACCAAATATTCGATCGGGTTGAGTGGAATTCTCAAGGCACAGAGTTACGGCTGTGCAAAGAACTTCCCAGTCGCTACCGGCTGCCTCGCTTGCGCTAGAACTGATATTTGGCGACGTTTTTCAGATCAGCTCGACCTGCATTTTTTTTCGTTTCCTCGCTGAACCGAGGATGGAGAATTTTGAGTATCAGGCTATTGATAGTAGATGATAATGCAAAATGTGAGTTTTGAGTGAGAAAAGTATAAATCTTTTTTAGCTCGCAATCGCGCTGCTCGATCGAGCAGCGCGATTCTTTGAGTTTTGGACTCTAGTCAAATATTTAACTCAAGAGTCAAAATTATTTGCCGTGAGTCGGGCACGGAGGTGCACAGATCGATCGATCCAGCCATCCTGCTGCTTGGTTTAAGCGCGGCAGAGCTTCTTCGGGCTGATTTTTCAGCAAAAAGACCAAAGCGGCCGCGGCTTGCTCTCCGGCCCGGGCGGAACGGTTGGCTTTGAGGCGGTGCCAATCTCTTTCGGAAATGGCGAGGCGGGCTGCGAGGGCTTGAGCCAGTTCTACTGTGCTCAGCTCGTTGAGGTTGACAGTTTGGGTTGTTTGTGTAGTTTCAAGCATAGATGGCAATTATAGCTATTTGGCTGCGGTTTCTGAATTGAAAAAATATACTGCATATAATAACAAGTTAATTGGGAATTGTTTTTTTCAGTATTGTCGGGTTTGCAGATCGAAATGCCTCAACAGCCGTCAGAGTTAAATCGGGAAGATTCAGAAAATGAGTTTGTGCAGGCGATCGCAGCAGTGGAGCGATCGCTCGCAGCAGTCAAAGAGCGTTACACTCAGATTCAGTGCGATCGCCAGCGCCAAGCCGAACTCGGCAACCGGCGAGAAGATGTCCGCCAGTCTCTGCGCCAAAACCCATTACCGCAACTCAAGAAAGAATTGCGGGAAATTGAACAAGAACTGGAAACGATCGAGTTAAATTTAGAAAGCAGCCTGTTTTCTTGGGGAAGCATAAAACAACCTTTTTGGCAAGCGGTTCGCTTTGGGGGACTCGGTATTTTGCTCGGTTGGATTTTGAAATCCTATGTCGGTTGAATTATGTTAGGAGTTATGATTTTTTTTACCGCAGAGGGCGCAGAGGGCGCAGAGGAAGAGAAAAGAGAGAATTATGGTGCAAAATATTAAATAAACAGGATTGGATATGACAAATCAACGAATTGCAGCAATTTTGCGCGCCGGCGAACCAGACGAAACTGTAACCATTCAAGGCTGGGTTCGTACTAAACGCGAGTTAAAAGAATTTGCCTTTGTCGAAGTCAACGATGGTTCGGCGATGGCTAACTTGCAAGTAGTCATTAATGCTGATTTGCCCGACTTTGAAAATATACTCAAACAAATCAATACAGGTGCATCTGTAGAAGTTTCAGGAGTGCTGGTGGCATCTCCCGCGAAGGGACAGCGAATTGAGTTGAAAGCTTCACAAGTACAAGTTTACGGCGAAGCAGACCCGCAAACTTATCCGCTCCAGAAAAAGCGCCATTCCTTGGAATTTTTGCGGACAATCGCCCATTTGCGGCCGCGCACAAACACCCACGGCGCTGTTTTTCGAGTCCGCAATGCTTGTTCGGCGGCGGTACACCAATTTTTTCAAGAGCGCGGTTTTTTGTGGGTTCACACTCCGATTTTGGCTGCTAGCGACTGCGAAGGTGCGGGGGAAATGTTCGCCGTTACTAACTTCGATTTAAAGAATGTGCCGCGTACTGATTCGCAAGAAGTTGATTATGCGAAAGACTTTTTTGGGAAGCGCGCCTATTTAACAGTTAGCGGCCAGTTGGAAGCGGAAGTTATGGCAATGGCTTTCGGTAATGTTTACACTTTTGGCCCGACTTTCCGAGCGGAGAATTCCAATACTTCGCGGCATTTAGCTGAGTTTTGGATGATTGAACCGGAGATGGCTTTCTGCGATTTGCAGGGTAATATGGATTTGGCTGAGGCGTTTTTAAAGTACATTTTTAACTTTGTTTTGGAGCATTGTCCGGAGGATATGGAGTTTTTCAACGAGCGGATTGATAAGACTGTTTTGGCGACTGCTGAAAATATTATTAACAATCAGTTTGAGCGAATTACTTACACGGAGGCGATCGCACTTTTGGAAAAAGCTGACAAAAAGTTTGATTTTCCGGTAAGCTGGGGCTTAGATTTGCAATCGGAACACGAGCGCTATTTGGCTGAGGACTTGTTTAAAAAGCCGACTATTGTCAGCGATTATCCCGTCGGGATTAAAGCATTTTATATGCGCTTAAATGAGGACGAGAAAACGGTGCGAGCGATGGATGTTTTGGCTCCGAATATTGGGGAAATTATCGGCGGTTCGCAGCGGGAAGAACGGCTCGATGTGTTGGAGCGGCGCATGGACGCGCAGGGTATGAATAAGGAGGAGTTGTGGTGGTATTTGGATTTGCGCCGCTACGGTACTGTACCTCACGCTGGCTTTGGTTTGGGGTTTGAACGGTTGGTGCAGTTTATGACTGGGATGGGGAATATTCGGGATGTAATTCCGTTTCCGAGAGCACCTTTGACTATTGATTTTTAGATGCAGACGGCGGTTGAAACCGCGCCTACAAAAACAAAGTCCGCCTCCGCGGACTGAAGACAATAACATAATCTTCACAGCGCGTTATTTAACCCCTCTGAGCTCGGGTTTGGTCTGTATAGACGCGGTTTCAACCGCGAGCGTCTTCTTTTCCCATCTCAAATCTAAAATCTAACATGGTATAGGCTCATGGTTCTTCAAATTCCGTCGAGTTCCAAAGCACCAACTGTCACCTGGGAAGCCCTACCAGCCGACTTTATTTTACCGGACGATCCTGTGGAAAATATTCAACAACCGCCCCTTGCTGCCTCTCTCACCGATGCTCTGGGGGCCGCCGGACTTATTGGACTCGCCCTAATTGGTTCCAATTTTGGACTGGTAGCGACTATCAATCAGAAAACTGTAGTTAAAGCACCCGATTGGTTTTACGTGCCACAAGTGCATCCAGTTGCTGAGGGGACGATTCGCCGCAGCTACACGCCGAATCTGGAGGGTGCGCCGATATCGGTGGTGATGGAGTTTTTGTCTAATGAAGATTACGGCGAATTGTCTGTGCGATCGACTCCTCCCTACGGCAAGCTCTACTTCTACGAGCAGATTCTGCAAGTGCCTACCTATGTTACCTACGACCCCTACGAGCCCAAGCTGGAAGTGCGCTATCTGCAAAATGGGCGCTATGAAAAGCAGGCTGCTGATGCACAGGGACGGGTGCGGATTCCAGAGTTAGATTTATGGCTGGGGATTTGGCGGGGGGAACGTTTGGGACAAACTATGAATTGGCTGCGCTGGTGGGATGAAGCTGGAAATTTGCTGCTGTGGAGTTCGGAACAGGCCCAACAGGAACGCCTGCTGGCCCAACAGGAACGCCAGCGGGCGGAGGTATTGGCGGCAAAGTTGCGGGAGTTGGGTGTCGATCCCGATCGGCTGACATGAATCGGGCGATCGGGCCGCTACTCAATCCAAATTGACCCTACGGCGCTTCAAACCCAGCCTTACTGCTTGAATGCGATCGGGTTCAAATTGGTATTATAGCAATCCTTGCAGGAGTCGTAAAATTTTTACCCCTCCCCAACCCTCCTCGAACCCGCGGGGAGGGAGTAAGAAATTCACAAATGATTTAGGATTGCTATATAGCCCGATCGCCTACCGACTCAGTATTAATTATAGTAGCTAGATCGGGGGAAAGAAAGAGATCGGGAAATAGTAAAGTTTCTAAATAGTGAAACTTTATTCCATAAAGTTTTTTAATTTCTTGGATTTGTCCAAGAATCTGCTCCTTGTTGATACTCTGATTGCTTTTGATTCCCACAATCATTATATTCTTACTCGTATGTTCAGCCGCTATAAACTCAAAAACCTTGGTTTTGTAGCCAGACAATTCAAGTAAAAGCGCTCTTAATCCATCAGTCACTATTTCCGATTGCCTCTCTAGCAAAATGCCAGACTTCAGCAGATCCTTCAAAACCATATTCGGATGAATTTGTTTCCTAACTTGCTTGTGACAGCATGGTGCTAGGATAATCAAAGAAGAATCAGATTGTATCCCTTTATAAATTGCATCATCTGTTGCAGTATCACACGCATGAAGTGCGATGGTTATGTCTGATTTTTCTGCGCTATAGTTACTGATATTGCCTTGTTTGAAATGTAAATTTTTAAACTCAACTGATTGGGCGACAGAGTTACAAAAATCCACTAAATGGATTCTGCTTTCTATACCAATAACTGATGCTTCTTTGTCTAAAATATTGTTCAGAAAATCATAGATTGCGAATGTTAAGTATCCTTTGCCTGAACCCATGTCAACTACAGAGATATGACTTTTCGCTGCCAATCCTGATGATTCAATTAAGCTATTTATAATTTCTACAAACTTATTTATCTGTCTAAACTTATCTTCCATTGTTTTTACGATATTACCTTGACTGTTGGTAATACCTAATGCTGTGAGATATAAATTGTTTTCTGATTGAATATACCGTTTTTTATTGCGATCGTGTTCCTGCGGAACCGTATCAACAGGATTGGTGAAAGTAGGCTTAATAAATTTAAGTTTTGGTTTTTTATCTTTGCCATATTCAAGTTGGACATCCTGCGTCAGCGAGAATAATCTAATACTCATAAATTCACTTCCCGTCAGGGTTTTGATTAAATTTATTCCCTCTGCAATTAGGTAATTTTTTACTATTTCCTTAGTTTTGTAGCTATAGGTAAAAGAAAGTTTTATGCTGGATTTTAATTGTACGCTTCTCACAATGATTTTAGTTAAGCCGTCTTCTTTTCCTCGATATTTTCCTAAAGTTAATCTGATAAATTCTTGATTTTCTATACTAGAACCTAGAATTAACTCGAATTGCTCTTGCGTGTTGATATTCATTATATTATTTAGTAGCGGTAGCGTGCGTTGCCATCGAAAATTTACAAATTAGATCCACAATCTCGCAGTGACGCACCACACAATAGTCTGGTGCGTCACACGAATCATCGATTAGAACTCTTGCAAAAATCCAACGCACCCCACCCCAACCCTCCCCTTATTAAGGGGAGGGAGCAAGATTATTCTTGTTTCCCCCCCGCGGGAGGGGGGACTAAGGGGGGTAAATTTGACTTTTGCAAGAGGTATATTAAGTCGCCGACGGAATGGTGATATCAACAGATTGCACTTTTACAGAAGTTCCTAAGCTCGATAACGGCGGTTGAATTCCCGCAGTATTTCCCACTACTAATGTTACCAAATTCTCCGGTTTCAAGTAAGTCTTAGCTACACGCTGCACGTCGGCAATTGTGGCTGCTTCGACGCTGCGGCGGTACCGAAAAATGAAATCTTCGGGATAACCGTAGTATTCGTAGCGCATTAGTCGCGACAATGTTTGACTGGGATTTTCAAATTTGAAGATGAAAGAATTGAGGGTGGAATCTTTAGCAAAAGCTAATTCTTCGGCGGTAATTGGTTCGGTGCGGATTCGATCGATCTCAGCGCGGATTGCTTTGATAAACGGTACTGTCGCGTCCGATCGCGTTTGGCCTCCAGCCACAAACGTCCCTGGATAGTCAAATCTCGGACTCCAAGCCGCGTAAACACTGTAGGCTAAGCCTTGGCGCGATCGCACATTATTGAACAAACGCCCGCCAAAACCGTTCATAACCCCATTCATCACGTCCAAAGCACCGTAATCTGGGCTGTTCAACATCCCGCCCAAATGCCCCATCTGCACGTAACTTTGACTCAATTGCGGTTGATTTACCAAAAATATGCCGCCTTGATTCGCCGGCGTTACCGCTGGTAGCGCAGGCATTTCTGCACTTTTAGTCGGTACCCAGTTGCCGAATTTTTGCTCCACGAGCGATCGCATTTTAGCCGTATCAAAATCGCCAGAAATACCCAAAATCATATTCTTCGGGTGGAAATACTTCTGGTAGAAACCCACCAAATCGTCGCGGGAAATATTGGCAATAGTCTTGTATTCTGCTGTGCGCGCGTAGGGACTGCGATCGCCATAAATCAACTTTTGAAACTCGCGGCCCGTAATATCGTTAGGATCGTCGTTGCGACGGGCGATGCCACCTTGCTCTTGATTCTTAGCTAAATCCAACTTTTCCTTAGCAAAAATTGGCTCCCGAATCACTTCAGCAAACAAGTCAAATACAGGTTCCACATCTTCAGCTAAAGCACTAAAATTAGCGTTCCCAGAAGCAACATCAATCCCCGTTTCTACAGAAGCTGCCCGCTGTTCTAGCAACTGATTTAATTCATCAGCCGTATGGCGACTCGTGCCACCAGTTCGCATCACTTCTCCCGTCAAACCTCCCAATCCAATTTTATCAGCAGGTTCAAAACGATCGCCCGTGCGAAATAGCGCCGTTCCCCCAACTAACGGGAGTTCTCTATCTTCCATCAGATAGACTCGGATGCCATTTTTTAGCTCGAAGCGAGTGTATTTAGGCAGTTTAATTTCTGGCACCGGCGGGAATTTTAATTCATCGTAGTGCTTCGGCCCAGCCGCTAAGGAAGGCAACAAATTAAACGTGGCAAGTGAAACAGTAAAAAAGCAAAGCGACAGCAGAAATAACTTTACTTTTTTCAGTCTCAATTTACTCCTTTTCATGCTTTCTCCTAAGTTTGATATCGTGAAATAGCGTAGGGGCGGTGCTCTGTACCTGCCCTAGATGCGAGTCTATTTCCTAGTCTGCGGAGGCAGACTTAGTTTGTATAGTCGCGGTTTCAACCGCCGAGTCTGAGTGCGAGTCTATTTCCTAGTCTGCGGAGGCAGACTTAGTTTGTATAGTCGCGGTTTCAACCGCCGAGTCCAAATCGAGGCTTCTTCTTACAGCGACAAAAGCTTACCAATCGTGCGATTTTCCGGGCGGAAAGTTGCCTTAGCTACTCGCTGAATGTCAGCGGGAGCAACAGCAGCGATCGCATCTAATTGCTTAAACAGATTTTTCCACGAACCAGTTTTTACTTGATAGTCCAGCAGCGAAAATGCCATGCCCATATTAGAATTGAGCGATCGCAATAAACCAGCCCTCGCCTGAGTCTTCACCCGTTCCAACTCCAAAGCAGACACCGGATCAGTTTTTAGGCGATCGATTTCCTTACTCAAAGCCACCGCCACCTCATCAACCGTCTTACCCGGAGCAGTTTGAGCGTAAAACAGCATCAAATTCGGGTACTTTTCCCCCGGATAACCGCTAAAACCTTGAGCAGCTAGCGCCAATTGCTGTTGTTCAACCAAAGACTTATAAAGCCGAGAAGTGCGGCCGCTGCTGAGTAAAGAACCAATGATTTCATAAACCGCATTGTCAGGATGATTCATCGCCGGCCTGTGGTATCCTTCCAAATACCAAGGTTGAGTTTTTAACTTCAGCGTCACTTCCTTCGTTTGTGTTTGCGGAGGCTCCACAATTTGCAATTCAGGAGGTGCTGGTTTCGCCTTGTAGCGGCCGAAATAAATTTGAGCAAGACGCTTCACCTCCGCAGCTTTAACGTCTCCTACCACCGCCACAGTCAGCTTGCTGGGGATATAGTGACTATCGAAAAAATTCTGCACCTGGCTGCGGGTGAGGTTCTTAATATCTTCAGTGTAGCCAATCACCGGGCGACGGTAAGGATGAACAGAGAAAGCTTTGTCAGCAAAAACTTCGACCATTTGCCCGATCGCCGAATTCTCAGTTCGCAGCCTCCGTTCTTCTAAAATTACCTGTTTTTCCTTGTAAAATTCCCGAAAAACAGGCTCTAAAAAACGCTCGGATTCTAGCGACATCCACAGTTCTAACTTGTTAGCTGGCAGACTGTAAAAATACATTGTCGAGTCGATAGAAGTAGCGGCATTTAGTCCAACTCCGCCTGCTTGTTCGACAATTTTACCGAATTCATTGCGCTTGACAAATTGCAAAGCTTCGGATTCAACCTTGTCAAATTCTGCTTTGAATTTGGCGATTTCTTCAGTTTTGCCGATCGCCTTCGCTGCTTGCATTTGCTCGAAGAGTTTATCTTGTTTTTCTAGCAGCGGCTTTTCGGCTTTGTAGTCGGTTGTGCCGATTTTGGGCGTACCTTTAAAAGCTAAATGTTCGAGATAGTGAGCGACTCCGGTTTGGCCCTCTGGTTCGTTGGCGCCTCCCACGTCGGCGTGAATCAGAAACGATGCTACCGGGGATCTGGGCCTTTCGAGCACCACGAATGTCATGCCATTGTCGAGCTTAAATTCGGTGACTTGCTTGATTACGCGATCGAGCGACGGTTGCACAGACACTAATTGCGAGCCGCTAGCGGGGTTCTCGCGAGCGAGGGCGATTTCGGGGGAAATTCCCCACCACAGCAGCACAGCGGCGAGTAGGGAGGCAATGAATCGAGTTTTGGGTTTGGGCGATTCCCTAAGGGATCGCTTCGCCGCGCGTGGTTTTTGGAACTGCGGGATCATTCGATTTTAGATTTTAGATTTTAGATTTTGGATTGTCAAACCTGAGGTTTGTGCCGAATACAAGAGATTCTTGTTTAAGGATAAAGATTTTTTGAGGCATAAGCGATCTGTTGCGCCACAGATGTTAGGCTGATACAGCAAATCTCAAAAAGGGTCATTCGATTTTAGATTTTAGATTTTGGATTTTGGATTGTCAAACGGCAAGAAGTTTATGCCGAATAACAAGAGATGCTTTTTAAGCATAAAGATTTTTGGGGGCATAAGCGATCTGTTGCGCCACTTCCAGTTTAAGATTAAAGTCGCGCACTACTTAAAACTTAACATTATTTCGCCCGCCCGCCCCAAACCCGCAGTTCCAAGTGCATGAACCTAATCAAACGTAAAATACGGCTCGCTTAAAAGCTTGCTGTGTATGTCTTCCTCCTTCTTCCTTCTTCCTTCTTCCTTCTTCCTTCTACTTAAATCGCCAATTACCCATTCCAAAGCCATGCGAATTTTTAATCAGTCTCCTCCTTCAGAAACAGAAACCAAGAAGCGAATTTTACAAGCAGCTCAGCGGTTATTTGCCCGCAGCGGATACGACGGTACGACAACTCGGGATTTAGCAGCGGCGGCGGGGGTGGCGGAGGGTACGCTATTTCGGCATTTTGATAATAAAAAAGCGATTTTGGTTGAGGTGGCGACGGAAGGATGGGTGGAGTTGCTGACAGATTTGCTGACGGAATTGAGCGAGATGGGTAGTTACAAAGCAGTGGCTCAAGTGATGCGGAGGCGGATGCTAAATATCCGCGAGAATAGCGATATGATGCGGGTATGTTTTTTGGAGGCGCAGTTTCATCCCGATTTGCGCGACAAAATTCAGTTGGAAGTCATCGGAAAAATGAGTATTGTGGCTGAGGCTTTTTTTGAAACGGCGATGGAAAAAGGAGTTTATCGGAAGATGAATCCAAAAATTGTCGCTCAAGTATTTTTGGGAATGTTTGCCGTCGCCGGTTTCAGTCAGAATACAATTATGGAGCCGAATGCTTCCCCGCAGGAAATGCAGGAAATGGCGGAAGGATTGGCAGATATTTTTCTGAATGGGGTTTTAGTTAAGGATTAGTCAGTTGGCAGTGGTTAGTTGTTAGTGGTTAGTGGTTAGTGGTTAGTGGTTAGTGGTTAGTGGTTAGTTGTCAGTTGTCAGTTGTCAGTTGTCAGTTGTCATTAGCGCGATCGTCCCCGCTCGCGAACGTTATTAGCGCGATCGTCCCCGCTCGCGAACGTTATTAGCGCGATCGTCCCCGCTCGCGAACGTCATTAATCATTGGTCATTAGTAGTTCGGTTTTTTTCCTTCTTTATTCTTCCACGCATTTGTTAAATCCGTCGAGCGAATCCTTTGCCTAACTTTCTTCTACCTTATGGAAAAAATCTTAGACTATTCTATTAGGCCGCTAACGCAGGAAGACGAGCCTTTTTTGTGGCAAATGCTGTACGAAGCGGCGCACATGGCAGAAGAAGGTGAATCAACGGTGGAAGCTGTTGTGAATCATCCTTTAATTGCGAAATATGTCAAGCATTGGGGACGTGCAGGCGATATGGGCTTCCTAGCAATTGAATTGAACAGCAGCCAGCCAGTAGGAGCGGCGTGGCTGCGTTTATTTCCAGGGGATGACAAGGGATTTGGCTGGATTGACGATACTATCCCGGAATTGGCGATCGCGGTTCTTCCAGAATACACAAATCAGGGTGTAGGAACTCAATTGCTGGCTCATTTGTTGCCAGCAGCCAAAGCATCTTATCCAGCGGTATCCCTGAGTGTCAGAAGCTCAAATCGGGCCCTGAATTTGTACGAGCGATCGGGATTTAAAGTAATTGAGGGAAGCGAGATAATTAACCGCACAGCCGGGACATCATTGACTATGAAAATAGATTTTGATTGAGTAAATTATTACTCATCGTTAAACTCGTACATTTGCCTGGCCCAATTATCCCGATTTTCCTGCCATTCATCAATAAATGCTTCCCAAGTTGTATTGCTTTCTAGTTCCAGCAATAAACTTGATACTTCTTCAAGAGTCGATGCTGCTTGACATTCTTCTACCCAACTTTCCCGGCGCCGTTTCCATTGATTTTGCACCGCTTCCCACTCGATGTCTGATTCCAATTCAACTAGAAATTTTGCTAACTGTGACGGATCGACTGCTGCTTGCACGTCGCTCACCCAACTGTCGCGACGTTCTTTCCATTCTTGCGTCACTGCTTCCCATGCGAGGTTGCTTTCAAACTCTAACAGTAATTGGTTCAGTTCTACCATATTAAATGTTTAATTGTTTGCAGTTTGTGCTAAGGTGATTATACAAAAAAAATCAACAAAGAGTGTTAAAAAAATTTTAAGATTGGATTCTCAGTGAAACTACGGAATATATATCAATACGGTTAACTTAAGAGATGACAACAGGGAAAACTCATGAAAAATATACATTGCGATTGCTTCGTTCCTCGCAATGACCATCTTAAGTGAACCGTATTGGAATATATATAATTGAATAATGAGCGATGAGTTTAGGTTAGATATGCTAGATATTCCCAGGAGTTGGAATCGCGGGACAGGCGACTGGACGGGAGTTGCCGCTGCGATGCAGAGAGGGGAAACTGTAGAAGTAATTCAAGAAGTTGGTTCGACTTTGTGGCGAAACAGTCTGCCGGAAAAACATTGTTTGTATTGGGATGGGGAAAATATATCACCTATCAAAGGGCGAATTTGGATTAGTTTTACTCAGAGAAGATTTGCGCCGGAATCTGTTTTGCCGAAGGTTCAGTGGCATCCGAGAGTGTTGTGGGTAGGGATAGGTTGCAAGGCCCGAACTTCGCGAGAATTAATCGAAACTGCGATTCAAAGTGTCTGTCGCAGTTATCATTTAGCGGAAAGTGCGATCGCAGGTATTGCTACAATAGACACTAAAGCAGGCGAAATCGGCTTGCTGGAACTTTGTCGATCGCGAAATTGGCCGTTAAAAACCTTTGCGGCTGATGTTTTAAGTTCCGTTGAAGTCCCCAATCCTTCAGATGTTGCAGCAAAATCAGTGGGAACGCCCAGCGTAGCAGAAGCCAGTGCACTTTGCGCGATCGAACCAACAGATTACACAATTATCAGCAACAGGCAAGATGCCTGTTCCACAATTATTAGCAACAGGCAAGATGCCTGTTCCACAAAGAGTGAATATTCTGCTTGTGGGGTGGGCATCCTGCCCGCCCATAACAGGCTTTTAGTGCCAAAAAAAATATTTTCCACTAAAAATCCCCTCCCTTTACAAGGGGGGGTTAGGGGGGGTTCTGCGGTAACTGTAGCCGTTGCAGTTTGCCCGATCGACTATCCAGGATAATATCTTACTGCTCGACACCGGTATTCACAAATCGGCCAATCAGCCCAGAAACCAACGACAACACAATTGAACCGAACAAAGCAGGCCAAAAACCGTTAATCGCAAAACCGATACTGAAAGCACCAGCCAACCACGAAGCCAAGGAAAGCGAAATCGCATTCACCACAAACAAAAACAAACCTAAAGTCAGAATGCTGAAAGGCAGCGTCAGCAATGTAATAATCGGCCTGACAACCGCGTTTACAAATCCGATAACTACAGCAGCCAGCATCGCCGCCGGAAAGCTCGTCACCGCAATACCTGGTACAATGTTAGCGGTAATGATCAGCGAAACGGCCGCTACTATCCAAGTTAAGAAAAAACTTAGCATATCTTTTTTCATCTCCATCACTATTAATTAAGATTGTAGCTGTTTAGGCGATCGACCAAAGTTCGGGATACACTACCAAATACCCACCTTGCGACCACATCAGATTTATGAAACTCCGGCAACTAGCAGCATTCCTATTGGCGCTAACCATCTTCATCCTGCCGCGCGCAGCCCAAGCTCAATCTAAATATTACCCACCGCCGCTGTCCTTTAGCAATGCCGAACTGACCAGACGCGATTTTTCTGGCCAAACACTGCGCGCCGCTGAGTTTTCTAACGCTAATATGGACTTAACTAATTTTTCTAATGCCGATTTGCGGGGAGCAATCATGAGCGCTTCGGTGATGACTCAGGCGAATTTACACGGCGCAAATTTAACTAATGCCATGATAGATCAAATTAAATTTACTAAGGCTGATTTAAGCGATGCCATTTTAGTCGAAACAATTTTGTTGCGTTCTACTTTTGATGAAGCTGATATTACTGGTGCTGATTTTACTGATGCAATTATGGATGGCGCACAAGTTAAAGAATTGTGCAGTAAAGCCAGCGGAATTAATTCTCAAACTGGGATTTCCACTCGCGATTCCTTGGGATGTCGTTGATTTATTTTATAATCCCATTATTTCAATTTGTGGAACAGAAGGTACGTAGTTGGGCTTTAGCCCTGTTTAATATATACGCCTAAAGAGGGCCCAAGCCCAACTACGTACCTATTTTTATACAGAAGGTCGTACCTATTTTTATACAGAAGGTACGTTGTTGGGCTTTAGCCCTGTTTAATATATACGCCTAAAGAGGGCCCAAGCCCAACTACGTACCTATTTTTATGATAATAAAACCACTCTGGGGAAAGCTTGTTCCGGGCGGGCTAGAAGCCCTCCCCACAAGTTATAAACAGACAAAATTAATGTGATTGTGGAACAGGCAGGAAAGCCTGTTCCTGACAGCTCAAAACAGATTTATTAAGGCTTGGCTTTTTTCTGAGCAGCCTGATAATGTTCAGTCATCAACTGATTAACTTCTGGATTGTAAATCCGCAGATAATTCCAGTAATTCTCAAACACCGATTTCACATATCCTTTCGTTTCAGGAAACGGAATCTTTTCCGCAAAAGCATCCGGATCGCTAAAACTAAACCTCTTCAACCAATCTGCTACCGCATTCGGCCCTGCATTGTAACTCGCCACAGCTAACATCGAATTATTCTTGTACTCGTCGTGAGTATGATCCAAATACCAAGTTCCGAGTTTAATATTGTCGTCCACATTCTCCAGTGAATACTTTTTGAGGTTAATTTTTGCTGCTACCCAAGTAGCCGTTTCAGGCATTACCTGCATTAAACCAGTGGCGCCAACTGCTGATTTAATTCCGGGCATAAACCGCGATTCTTGCCGGATTAATGCTGTCACTAAAACAGGATTTATTTTCCGTTCTTGCGACCATTTCGTAATGTTTTCTAAGTACGGAAAAGGATAAAGGGCTTGCCAATAAGCTGGCTGCTGTTTGAGTGCTTGGTATTGGGTTCTATCATCGGGTTTTTCCCGCTGGCGCAAACTCCCCACCATCCACAAACCGTCTAAATTGTCTCCGACTCCAATTCGCATTAAACCGTCGGTAAACTGTTCGGCTATAGTTGGTTCGACGCGGTTGGTAAATTCTATTTGCCACAACGTCCAAGCATCTCTATCTTGACCTAATTGATACAGTTCTTTTAATGCAGGAGATCCGGCGGTTGGTTCGGGGCGCTGAGGCTGTTGCACTACCTTGGGAGATAAGTCTCGGACTGTGGTAAAGTCGCCTACTGGCCAGCCGAGAAATACTGCCGATCGCCATGCGAAATATGATTCTGGATAGCGTACAATGGTGTACTCAAAGGATGTCTTGGCATCCTGTTCGCGGCCGAGTTGCTTTGCCCATTTGCCGACCCAAAATGCTGCTTCTGGTGCTTGTTCGCTGTCGGGATTGTGGGTGGTTAATTCCCTCGCCCACTGCCAAGCTGATTTTAAATCTCCGCCTTTGGCATACTGTTGGGCGATCGCCCAACGCAATTCGGCTGCTGTATCAGAATTGTTGTATTTTGTCAATAGCAACTTGCGGGTTTGTGAGGCGGATTCACCGCTACCTGCTTTGTCGAGAAGTTTGGATTTATCTAGCAAAGCTTCGGGGGCACGATCGGGGAATTTGCCGATCGCGCGATCGAGATACACGATCGCATCCTTGGGCTCGCTCAGCCGTGACAGCCGGATTAAACCCATACCAGTATCTTCGTCATTGGGGAAATCCCGCACTAATTCTTGATAGGCAATTCTCGATTCCGGGATTTTACCGTCTAGCCACAAACCGCGAGCTTTGCGGTAAACATTTTTGGCGGTGCGGGGAGCTTTTCCGTAAGCAATCGCTCCTTTGCCGTAATCCTGTTTTTCCCAATAGCCAAAGGCAATTTCTTCCCAATCTTCGGGTTTCAAAGTGGCGCTGTTTTGCTGCGCCAGTTGTTCTAATAATGTACCGTAATCTTTGACATAATGACCGTGCTTTGCTACTAGCAGCATTAACTCGGGCTGATTGGGATTTTCTTTTAACTTCTTCCGGGCTATTTCTACACTGCGCGGATGTGCGGGAAATTCCGTAATTGCTTGCTTCCAATATTCTGGTTTCGACTTGCCTATAACATATAATGCTTCGGCAGATACTGGATCGCTAGAATAGTTTTTAAGCAGTTCTTCCCAAGCTTTTTGTGCTTTGCCTTTGTCGCCGCTCAATTCGTAAGCTTGCGCGCGTTTGAGGGCAATTTGAGCAGCTAAAACTGGATATTCTTGCTCTAAATTTTCCAGTAATTTTAATGCTTTGGTGGCATTTCCTTGCTGGATTAAATCGCTGGCAAGTAAGTAGCGGGCGCGGCTTTGAGGGGAGATTTGCTGCTTGTCGTTTGAATTCTCAGATCGATCGCCCGCGAGTTCGACTAATTTTGCCGATCGCTCATTGGGTGACAGCGATACCAACATTTTGACTTCAGAGGCGGAATTCGCTGCATCCCGAGGCCGCTGAGCCTTCTGGAAGGGGCCGACACCCATCCATTTCGCCGCACCAACCACAGAGGCGATCGCCATTATGCAAACTGAAACGCCAATTAAAACAGAAACTCGGGTTTTTCGTCGCTTTAGCATGGGAAAATTTAAGAAAATAACAATAGAAAATCGATCGCCAGCGGACTTGGCTGATATCGTACCAGAATTTATCAGAAATTTGGGTTTAAAACCCCGTCCTTCGCTTGACGGCTTTCTGCTATGGTATTCGTAGGTTGCTGACCGTGAGAACGTGAGGAAACAGGTTGAACGTCCTACTCCGGGATCTCAAAATCTTTAACCGTCAATGGTAAAAACCAAATC
>NZ_JAEQCF010000186.1:0-2052 GCF_020738625.1 Microcoleus sp. PH2017_09_SFU_O_A | reverse complement strand
GCAAAAGAGCGCTAATCGGACTTCAGTCCAAATCTTAAGGTACGTAGTTGCGCTTGAGCGCTCTTTCGGAGATTGTGGAAAAGAGCGCTTAAGCGCAACAACGTACCTAATTGAAGCGCTCTTTTAGAGATTTTGCAAAAGAGCGCTTAAGCGCAACTACGTACCTAATTAAAGCGCTCTTTTCTAGATTTTGCAAAAGAGCGCTGAAGCGCAACTACGTACCTAATTGAACGGTTGATGATGTGGATTAATTGCGGTGATTGTTGGTGTACCGAATTCGGGCTCCGGCCCACTGAAGTTTTTCCCTCAATGTGCCGTAATAAGAATAGTTTTCCCGCAAAATGATAAATTTGGCTTCGCAGTCTGCCATCCGCACATCTACGCGCTGTCCGGGCCAAATTGCTGTAGCTAAAATGCCGTCCATCCAGAGTTTTGTACTGAGTTCGTAATCTGCTAAGGGCCAAATGCTGACGACGGAACCGGGCGGCAAAACTACAGCCCGGCTGGATAAACTTAAAGGGCAAATCGGAGTAACTGCGATCGCATCCATTCCCGAGTGGATAATCGGCCCGTTGGCAGATGCGGTGTAGCAAGTCGAACCGGTAGGGGTTGCCACAATTAAACCGTCGCCTTGATATTGATCGACTACTTCGCCGTCAACTTCCATTTCTAGAATACAGCTCGGCATTCGATCGGCAGAAGCAGGTTTGACACACATTTCATTAAGTGCCAAAAATCGATCGCTTTCCGGTTCAAGATTAGTTCTGTTTCCCTCAAAAACCGCCGCCTGCAACATCATCCGCTTCTGCACGGCATACCTATCTTCGGCTAGTCTGTCCCAAATCTCCTCAGTATTTTGGAAATCCTCAAAAGACTCGGTTAAAAAACCCAGATGTCCGCCTACATTCGCAGCTAAAATCGGGATGCCGTCAGCAGACAAATTCCGGGCTGCGGCCAGGGCTGTACCGTCGCCGCCGAGGACTACGGCTAGATCGATCGGGCTGTTACTAGAAGCTAAAAACACCGGATACGGGTTATCTTTCGGGCCGCTGGGGCCCATTAAAACTTGACACCCGCGACTTTCTAGCTGGCGGGCACACTGTTCTGCCCACCGCTGGCTGAGGGTGTCTCGGGCTTTGTGGGCGATAATTACTTGTTTTAGTTGCACAATTAATTTGGGATTTGGGATTTGGGGTTTGGGATTTTAGACTGAACTAAAAAATCTCAAAATGTTCGATCGCACAAATTGATTTCGGACATCATTTTAGATATTAAACTATTCTTGAAAATTGCGAGGCATAGCCAAAGCATCTGCGTTCCTCGGCAGCGCCGGGGAACGAGAATTCCCCATTGTTTAATCGAAAATCGCCCATCGAAAATGGTATTGATTACCCATCAATACTTCGGGATTTGGGCTGCGGCCAAATAATGCTGGTATCGGAGGCGAGGATGCGAGAAACTGCGATCGCCCCAAAACGGTTGAGGTGGCTGGGATCTAAGAAATAGTCGTTGCGATTTGGCCACCGCTGGGACAAGTCGCGGAAGGCGAATCCTTTTTGTCGCGAGAGTTGCTGCATTCGTTGTCTAAACTGCTGTTCTGCCCACCGACGAGTTGGATCTAGGTAGTCGTCGGTGAGGGGCAAATTGACGAAAATTAGGGGGATTTTCCGAGTTTTGGTAAATGCTACGACTGAATTAAAGGCTGTTGCTTGTTTGCCGCTGAGGTTGAAGTCTTCGTAGTCGCGATCGTACTTGCCTGAAACGTAAGCGCGTTGTCGATAATATGTGTTGGGATTGTAACTTCCTGATATAGGCATGAATCCGTTAGAGTCGATCGCATCTGCCAATTCGCTGACTTGTCTAATTGCTATTTTTGTTTGTGATACTGCATTCTGGGCAACAGGCAAGATGCCTGTTCCACTGTTGAGTAATTTGACTGTGGGGAGTAGGGGTTGGGCATCTTGCCCGCCCCAGTCAGCAACAGGCAAGATGCCTGTTCCACTGTTGAGGAATTTGACTGTGGGGTGGGCATCTTGCCCGCCCCAGTCAGCA